>JAJZYE010000203.1 GCA_021806055.1 Actinomycetes bacterium
GTTCGCCGCTCGCAATCCGGCGCAGCGAGCTCAAGTGCGCCAGGGTTCCGAGGCGCTGCGCCGCGTCACTGACCAGCACCCGCACGTACGTGCCCGGGGAGCACGTGACGGCGAACGCCCACTGATCCGGACGCTCCGTGCGCCGCAGCTCGAAGGCCACCACGTCGATCCGTCGCGGCGCGCGGGGGACCTCGACGCCGTCGCGAGCAAGTGTGTGGAGCCGCCGCCCCCCGACCTTGAGGGCCGAGACCATCGGGGGGACCTGCAACTGCGGACCCCGAAACGCCGCGGCGGCGGCGTCCAGATCGGCTTGATCCAGCGCCGGTACCGCCGCCCTCCCCACCTCACGCCCGTCGGCGTCTAGGGAATCGGTGGCCACACCCACGATCGCCGTTCCCTCGTAGTGCTTGAGCCCCGCCTGAGCGAAACGGAGGAGCCGAGTCGCGGACCCCACCGCGACGATCAGGAGACCCGTCGCCATCGGATCGAGCGTGCCGGCGTGTCCGATACGGCGCTCGCCCAGCAGGCGACGAAGGTGATCGACTACGTCGTGGCTCGTCATCGCGCCGGGCTTGTCGACCAGCACGACCCCGCTAGTCGTGCTCACGGTGCCGCCGGCGCAAGATCTCCTCCACCGCCGTACCCTGCGCGATGGCGGGATCGGGCGCGAACGTCAGCCGGGGGGTGCGCTTGAGCCTCGTCTGCGCGTTCACCGACGCCTGGATCTGGGCCCGGTGTTCGTCGAGCGCCTCACGCGTGGTGTCGCTGATCGAATCCAGATACACGTTGGCCTGACGCAGGTCCGGCGTCACTTCAACTCCCGTCACCGTCAGCAGGCCCAGTCGGTCGTCCAGATCCGCCCAGCGCACCAGCTCCTCGGAGATCACCTCACGCAGGATCTGGTTGACGCGCGCGGAGCGCGGATACGGGTGGCGACCGGTCGCGTGGGCCACGCTAGGCCGTTCGCGGGATCTCGCGCTCGTCGAAGGTCTCGATGATGTCACCCTCCTTCAAGTCCTGGTAGTCGGACAGGCCGATACCGCACTCGAAGCCCGCCGCCACCTCGCGCGCGTCATCCTTGAATCGGCGCAGTGACGTAATCGTGCCCTTCCAGATGATCGTCCCCTCGCGCAGGAAGCGAACCTTCGAACCTCGCGTGATCACGCCCTCACGCACGAAGCAACCAGCGATCGCTCCGATGCGGGGCACGCGGAACACCTCGCGAACCTCCGCCTCCCCAGTGACGACCTCCTCGAAGACCGGCGACAGGAGACCCACCATCGCCGCCTCGATCTCCTCGATGAGCTTGTAGATGATCTCGTAGGTGCGAATCTCGACACCCTCGGACTCGGCGAGCTCGCGACTGCGACGATCCGGTCGCACGTTGAAGCCGATGATGGTCGCGCCCGAGGCCTTGGCCAGCTGCACGTCGTTCTCCGTGATGCCGCCCACGCCGCGGTGCACGATGACCAGCTTCACGTCGTCTCGCTCCAACTTGCGCAACGACTCCGTGCAGGCCTCGAGTGAGCCCTGCACGTCGGCCTTGAGCACGACGTTGAGCGTGGCTGTCTCGCCCCTTTGAATCTGCTCGAAGAGGTCCTCCAGCCGCGCCCCGCTCGCGGCCGCGACGGGCTGATGCCCGATGAGGCGTACTCGCTGCGCACGCGCTTCGGCGAGGGATCGCGCGTGCGCCAGGTCGTCGGCGACGCGCATCTCATCACCCGCCATAGGCGGCTCGCTGAAGCCGAGGACCCGCACCGGCGTCGACGGGCCCGCGGTGGCGACCGCCTTGCCGTTGTCGTCGATGAGCGCCTTGACCTTGCCGTACGCCGCGCCAGCCACGACGGGATCGCCCACCGCCAGCAGACCCTTCTGTACGATCACCGTCGCGACCGGACCCCGACCAACCTCCAGGTTCGCCTCGAGCACGATTCCCATAGCCCGCCCCTTGGGCCGGGCGCGCAGCTCGCCAACCTCCGCGACGAGCAGCACCTGCTCGAGCAACTCGTCGATACCGATCCCCTGCAGTGCCGAGATCTCGACGCAGATGGTGTTCCCGCCCCACTTCTCGGGTACCAGACCGTGCTCACTGATCTGCTGGAGCACGCGATCGGGGTTCGCGTCGGGACGGTCGATCTTGTTGATCGCGACGATCAGCGGAACGTTCGCCGCCTTGGCGTGATTGATGGCCTCCACGGTCTGGGGCATGACGCCGTCGTCGGCCGCGACCACCAAGATAACAATGTCCGTGACGTCCGCGCCGCGCGCGCGCATGGCAGTGAAGGCCTCGTGACCGGGCGTGTCCAGGAAGGTGATGGTCTTGCCGTGCCAGGACACCTGGTAGGCGCCGATGTGCTGGGTGATTCCACCGGCCTCACCGGCGACCACGTTGGTCTTGCGGATCTGGTCGAGCAACTTGGTCTTGCCGTGGTCCACGTGGCCCATCACGGTCACGACCGGGGGTCGCGGTTCCGCCGGGATCTCGTCGTCCAGGTCGTCCTCATCGAAGAACTTCGCCAACAGCGCGGCTTCCTGCTGCTCGCCAGGGTCCACGAGGTGTACCGTGGCGCCCACCTCCGCCGCGTACAACTCGATCATGTCGTCGCTCAGGGCCTGCACGGCCGTGACGATCTCACCCTGGAGGAAGAGAAAGCGAATGATGTCGGCCGCGCTGCGATTCAGCTTGGGTCCCACGTCCTTGGCGGTCGAGCCCCGCTCGATGATGATCTCGCCCTCGGGAACCGGTGCGCTGCTCGGCTGCCACGTCGTCATCTGCGTGGGCTCGAGCTCCTCACTATTGCGCCGGCGGCGGCGCGTCGTCTTGCGCTGCGACCCACGCGGACCACCCGTCCCGCGTCCCGCGGGCGGACGGCCGGGGGCCATCGGCGCCCCGCCCGTGCCGCCGGGGCGGCTCCCGGCGAACCCGACACCACCGGGGCGAGACGGTCCCGTACTGCGCGGCGCTCCCGACGGAGCCCTCGAGGCACCCGGACGGCTCGCGCCCGCACCCACTGACCGACCGGTCGGATTCGACGGCGAACGCCGGCCCGGCGGCGGTGGGATCGGTCGTCCGGTTGAGCTGAGCGGTCGGCCCGGCGGCGGTGGGATCGGTCGTCCGGTCGAGCTGAGCGGTGGACGCCCACTGGGCGTGGCCCCGCCCGGACCACCGGCGGAGCGCTGGGTCGGTCGGATAGTGGTCGGACCTGATGGAGGAACGGTACGCGGTGCAGCGGGCTTAGGGGCGGGTGCCGTCCGGCTCCGCACCCCGCGAGGCGCGGCCTCGGGCTCGGAGGGTGTCGGCGCCAATGGCGCGGCGTCGCTCGGCGCCGCGGGCGACACGGGTGCGGACGCCACGGGTGCAGGAGCGTCGACCACCGGGGTGGCCGCGGG
>JAJZYE010000204.1 GCA_021806055.1 Actinomycetes bacterium
ACGCCTGCTGACCGAGGACACGTCGCGCACGGTCGTCACGATCCTCGCCGACGAGGGCGAGAAGTACCTGAGCGAGTACTTCACGTTCGCCTGAGGTCGCGAGTGCGGCGGGTGCCCCGGGGGGGCGCCGTCACGCTGGCTACAGGGGCGTGACGTAGGCCGCGGCGACGCCGCCGTCGGCCATGAAGGTCGTCGCCGTGACGAAGGAGGCGTCGTCGCTCGCGAGAAAGAGCGCCGCGGCGGCGATCTCCTCGGGCTCACCGAAGCGACCCATCGGCACGTGCACCAGCCGGCGCGCGGCGCGCTCGGGATCCTTGGCGAACAGCTCCTGGAGCAAGGGGGTGTTGACCGGCCCCGGGCACAGCGCGTTCACCCGCACACCCTGGCGAGCGAACTGCACCGCCAGTTCGCGACTCATCGACAGCACGCCACCCTTGGAAGCGCTGTAGGAGATCTGCGACGTCGCCGAGCCCAGCACCGCTACGAAGGAGGCCGTGTTGATCACCGAGCCGCCCCCCCGCGCGAGCAGGTGGGGGATCCCGTACTTGCAGCACAGGTACACCGAGGTGAGGTTGACGTCCTGGACCCGGCGCCACGCCTCCAGCGTGGTCGTGAGGATCGAGTCGTCCTCCGGCGGCGAGATCCCGGCGTTGTTGAAGAGCACGTCCACGCCCCCGTAGACCGCGGCGGTGCGCTCGTAGAGGGAGCGAACGCTCTCCTCGCTGGCCACGTCCACCTCGACGAACGTGCCGCCGATCTCCTCGGCCAGGGCCGTTCCCTCGTCGACCAGCACGTCCGCGACGACCACCGAGGCTCCTTCGGCCGCGAAGCGCCGGGCACTCGCGCGGCCGATGCCACTCGCCGCGCCCGTGATCACGGCCACCTTGTTGTCCAGTCGTCCCATCACACCTCCGTTGAAAGAAACACGTTCTTCTCCTCGCTGAAGCCCAGCAGCGCGTCGGGTCCGAGCTCGCGGCCGAGTCCCGACTGCTTGTAGCCCCCGAAGGGCGTCGCGTAGCGCACCGAGGAGTTCGAGTTGACCGAGAGCGTCCCGGTCTCGATAGCGCGCGCCACGCGCAGCGCGCGACCCACGTCACGCGTCCACAGCGAGCCCGAGAGTCCGAAGGGGCCCTCGTTGGCCAGGGCCACGGCCTCGGCCTCGTCGGCGAAGGGCACCACCGAGACCACGGGACCGAAGATCTCCTCGCGGTACGAGGGACGATCATGGTCCCCCTCGAGCACCGTCGGCGCGTACCAGTAGCCCGGCCCCTCGGGCGCGCGACCGCGAAACGCCACCGTCGACTCGTCGACGTAGCGCGCCACGCTGGCGCACTGCGCGGCGGAGATGAGCGGGCCCATCTCGCTGGCCTCGTCCGAGGGGTCGAGCACACGGACCTTCTTCACCGCCGCCTCGAACAGCCCCATGAACCGGTCGTACGCCGACGACTCCACGAGGATCCGCGACCGCGCGCAGCAGTCCTGGCCGGCGTTGTCGAACACCGCGTAGGGCGCGGCGGCGGCGGCGCGCTCCAGATCGGCGTCGGCGAAGATGACGTTGGCGCTTTTGCCGCCGAGCTCGAGCGTGACGCGCTTGACCTGATCGGCGCAGCCCGCCATCACCGCGCGGCCCGCTTCGTTAGAACCGGTGAAACAGATCTTGCGCACCGCCTCGTGGGTGACCAGACGTTGGCCGACCACGGGCCCGGCGCCCACGACCACCTGGAAGACCCCCTCGGGCAGGCCCGCCTCGAGCGCCAACTCCCCCAGACGCAGCGCCGTGAGCGGGGTCAGCGTCGCCGGCTTGAGCAGCACCACGTTCCCGGCGGCCAGAGCCGGGGCGAAGCCCCAGCCGGCGATGGGCATCGGGAAGTTCCACGGGGCGATCACCCCCACGACGCCGATCGGCTCGTAGAAGGTGATGTCCACGCCTCCGGCCACGGGGATCTGGCGCCCACTGTGTCGCTCGACCGCCCCCGCGTAGTAGGCCAGGACGTCGCGGACGTTGCCCGCCTCCCAGCGCGCGTTGGCGATCGTGTGCCCGGAGTTGGCCACCTCCAGACGAGCCAGCTCTTCGTTGTGCGCGTCGACCGCGTCGGCGAAACGTCGCAGCAGTCGAGCGCGGTCGGCCGGGCTCACCGCTCGCCAGGCGCCCGCCGCGTCGAGGGCGCGCGCGACGCGCTCGTCGACCGCCTCGACGTCCAACATCTCAACGGTGGCCACCGGGGCCTCGGTCGCCGGATTCACAATCGACAGCGTCGTCATAGTCGTTCGAACCCCCGGTAGTGCTCCCAATCGGTGACCGCGGCGTCAAAGGTCGCCACCTCCACGCGCGCCGCGTGCGCGTAGTGGGTCACCACCTCGTCGCCGAAGGCCTCGTGGGCCACTCGCGACCCCTCGAAGAGGTCGATCGCCTCGCGCAAGGTCGCGGGAACGCGTGGCGCCTCGGACTCGTAGGCGTTGCCGGCCTCCGGCACGGGCACGTCGAGCGACTCGTCGATCCCCGCCAGGCCCGCGGCGACCAGTGCCGCCACCGCGAGGTACGGGTTCACGTCGCCGCCGGGGATGCGACACTCCACGCGCAGCGACGGGCCGTGGCCGACCACGCGAAAGGCGCACGTGCGATTGTCCAGTCCCCAGGCGAGCGCCGTCGGGGCGAAGGAACCCGCCACGTAGCGCTTGTAGCTGTTCACGTTGGGCGCGAGGAACAGGGTCAGTTCACCGGTGTAGGCCACCAACCCGCCGAGGAACCGCTCGAAGACCTCGGAGAAGCCGTGTCGGCCCTCGCCGGCGAAGACCGGGTGGCCGGCGGCGTCGCGCAGTGAGAGGTGCACGTGACAAGAGTTGCCCTCGCGCTGGTCGAACTTGGCCATGAAGGTGACCGCGACCCCCTCCTGCGCGGCGATCTCCTTCACGCCCAGCTTGAACAGCCCGTGTTCGTCGCACTTGTCCACCAGTGGGGCGTACTTGAAGGCGATCTCGTGCTGGCCGAGGTTGCACTCGCCCTTGAGTGACTCCACCTCCATGCCGGCGCCGCGCATGGCGCGGCGCACGCGCCCGAGGAGGGGCTCCACCCGCGAGGTGCCCTGGATGGAGTAGTCGACGTTGTACTGGTTGGCGGGCGTGAGCTCGCGGTAGCCGCGACGCCAGGCCTCCTCGTAGCTGTCACGAAAGACGAGGAACTCGAGTTCGGTGCCGGTCAAGCCCGTCCAGCCGCGCGCGGCGAGACGCGCCACCTGCTCGGCGAGGATCTGGCGGGGGGACACCGCCACCGCGTGCCCCTCGACCGTCTCGACGTCGGCGAAGACGATGGCGGTGCGCTCGTGCCAGGGCACGCGACGAATCGTCGCGTAGTCGGGCCGCAGGGCCAGGTCGCCGTAGCCACGCTCC
>JAJZYE010000205.1 GCA_021806055.1 Actinomycetes bacterium
CGCGCCTCTACGGACGCCGCGGGGCGAGGAACTGCGCGGTCCGCGCGACGACGCACGCCCAAGGGTCACTGACCGCGTGACCCGACCACTACGCGTCCTCGCCGAGCCTTTCGTGGTGGCCGCCCCCACCGGGCAGCGTATCCGCACCCGGCTGCACCTCACTGGAGTGGAGGCCTCGGTGCTCACCGAGGCCGGCGCCCTCCTCGGGTCCCTCGCCGCGAGGGACCTGGCCGAGCGGTGCGCCCTCGCGCGCGGGCCGACACACCTCGGGCGCACCGAGCGCAAGCGGGAACTCACCGCGCAGACCTCATCACGGCTCGCGGGCTCGATCACCGCCGCCTCCGACAACCAGTGGCGACTGGCCCTCGGCAATCTCTACCGCGAGCGGCGCACCCTGCGTGACGCTGTCGCCACGATCGAGAAGAGATGCGCGATCCCGACCGGCACCGCCGTAGTGGTGAACGGACGCAGAGTGCGCGGCTACCCGACGCCGAGTGTGCGGTGGGAGAAGCAGCAGCGCCGCCAGGTGCTGCAGGCACGCCTCGCCGAGGTCGAACGTCGCCTCGAAACCGGTCACGTGTCCGTCGTGCGCACTGGGAAGCAACTGGCGAACACCCGGCACCACCTGGAAGCGGCTCGGCTCACCGAGGAGCAGTGGACCGAACAGTGGCGGGCCCGTCGGCTGTTTCTCACCACCGACGGCAGGGTCATTTGCAAAGTCCCCGAGGGATTCCGAGTAGGTCGAGCGTGAGATCTGGTTGACGCGCCAGTTGGCGGGTCGCTGCTGCGATGTTGACCGTGCGGTAGGTCGCGTGACGGATGATGCCGATCGCGAGGTTGCGCAGAGTTGCGAGGATCCGAGGGAGAGTCCCGGTGCGAACTTGCGACAAGTCTTCTCCGAAGGTCACGTCTCGAACCCAGTGGAGGCTGTTCTCTATGGACCAGTGTCCGTGCACGAGCCGGAAGAGGTGCTCGATGCTCGCGTCGTCGGTCGTGAGGTCGGTGACGTAGTAGCGGGTCTCGATGCTGGTGCGAACGTCATCGAGAGTGGAGGACTCGCGCTCGATGATGATGTAGCGACTCGCGTGGGGAAAGTCGGTCGAAGAAGGGACCGGTGCAGTCCACACCCGGTGACGGTCGATGCGGCCGTGACCTCGGGTGCAGCTCTCGTGCTCCGGCTGGTCGAGGTCGATCCCGTTCGCCACGTCGACTGCCGCATTCCATAGTCGCGGCTGATTTTCCTTGACGCCGAAGATGTAGTGGCCGCCCTTGCCAACGACGAACCGAGCAGCCTTTCGTTGTGTGTGCATCGCATCTGCGGTGACGACTCTGGCGACGAGTTTGATCGGCTCGAGCAACGGAGCAAACGCGAGTATCTCATTCGTCTTGTCGTTCTCGACGTTGCGTTGACCGATCACCATCCCGGTGTCGTGACGCAGTGCCGCGAGCAACTGCACCTGGGTGCCGTCCGGTCGCTTCGCGCCACGCACCACCTTGCCATCGACCGCGACCCCGACCAGGTCCGCTCCCGCATTGGTTCCACCGCCACTACCCTCATCACCGGAGTCCGTGTGGTCGGAGTCTGCCGGCTCAGGTCGCACCGGGGTCTTCGATCGCAGGTCCGCCTGCTGCGCCGCCCAGGTGTTGATGATCAGGTCGAACTCGTCCGCGTCCACCGCCATCGCGGCCCTGCGGATCGTCGCGTAACTCGGCGCCATTCGTAGCCCGGTGGACGGCGAGATCCGGGCCCCGAGGCGAGTGAGGACCTCCTGGGACGAGCTGTCGCACCACTCACTCAGTTCGACCAGGCTCTTGTTGCCAGCTAAGGTCGCACACGCGATGAGTACCAGCGTCGAGGCGAAGTCGTGGCGCACCCCTCTCGGGTCTCTCGGGTCGGTGATCGTCTCGATGCGCTCGATCAGACTCGAGAGGTCCGCGGTGTTGAAGTCGATCTGTGCCACGTGGCTCCTCGGGTTGGTTGACAACAACGGATGATCGAACGTCCCCGCGAGGACCTTGACGCTGTAGCGGTGCAGCGCGCGCACGTAGACGTCCTTGACTTGTCCGTGCTCGACGTAGGTGCCGGAGCGGCGCCCGTAGCCGGCGGTCTCGCCGACGCGCAGAAACGACGAGGCGCCGTAACAGGTGCCGATGTGGCGCGACGGGTCGACGAAGGTCTCGACCAGCATGACCGGATGACCCCACGCCTCCACCCAGTCCGCACTCAACCTCTTCAGTGCCCGACTCATCACCGCGGACGCGGTGTTCTGGCGACGACCAGCGGGCAAAATGCAGAACCGCTGGTTCGACGCGACGAAGCGAAGTCGGCGCGACTGGGTCTCTCGTGACCAGCCAATGAACTGGTCACGGGGTCCACACGAAAACGCTGGTGACGCGAAGCCGAGTAGCGCGACCCATTCGCCGTTCGCGTCGGTCGCTGCGTAGCGCACCGTCTCGCCGACCATCCGGTGGCCCAGCCAGTGGTGTTCGTCGAGCTGTGCGTCGAAGCGAGCCTGGTCTCCAGCCCTGATTGGAGCGACACTCAGTCCGCTGAACCAGGTATCTCGCACCCATCACACTTAGCATCGCGGCATTAGATCGCGCCAATCCGATCCTGACGCCCCTGATCACAGCCTTGCGTCTCAGACTATGAAAAGGCCCTGCCACCGACGGCGAGAAGGACAAGACCTGGGGCAACGAGACCGTCCGGGTGCATCCCGACACCGGGCTGCTCACGTTGCGTCGGCCCTCGGCGCTGTCGCACCTCTCCAACACCGATGGACGGGTTCCCTCCTTCGTGTTCTCGTCACCCGTTTCCTTCGCCTACCGCTGCGACGAGTGGGCGGCTCAGGTCGCCAGTGGCGCGGTTTCCTACACGATCTCCTTCGATGCGGTGACGTCGCGCTGGTACCTCGACGCAAGCTGGACCACGGCACCGGCGCCCACGCCGTCGCTGGCGGGCCTCGCAGCGAGCAACACCCTGGGCGTCGATCTCAACGCCGATCACCTGGCCGTCTGGGTCGTCGCGCCCGATGGCAACCCGGTAGGTCCGCCCGAGCGTATCGAGCTCGCGCTCACCGGGACCACGTCACGCCGCGACGGCCTATTACGTGAGGCCATCTCGCGGCTGCTTGACGTGGCGGTGACCAACCACTGTGCGTCGGTGACGATCGAGGATGTCGACTTCGCCGACGCTCGGTCCACCGGGCGCGAGACAATGGGTCACGGCCGTCGCGGTAAGACCTTCCGACGTACCGTCTCGGGGATACCAACGGCCAAGTTCCGCGACCGCCTTACCGGCATGGCCGCCAACCGCGGGATCTCGATCGTCGTGGTGGACCCGGCCTACACCTCCAAGTGGGCCAGTGAGCACCGGATG
>JAJZYE010000206.1 GCA_021806055.1 Actinomycetes bacterium
GGGTCGACGAGCAGTGCCTCACCGGTCTCGCGGTCGCCGATCGCGTAGACGAAGTTCGCCATGCCCCGCGCCACCTCGTCGTCGCGCGCGAAGTCGCGACCCGCCAGCAACTGGCGAAAGTACAGCCGCTCGCTCACGACTCGTCGAGGGCGCGCATCCGCGGCGCCAACTCGTCCACTCGCGCGCTGGTGGCGCGCAGCCGCTCCTCGAGCGCCTCGATGATCGTGGTCGCCCGCTCCAGCTTGGCGAAGAGGTCGTCCACCGACACCTCGCCCTCGTCGAAGGACGCCACGATCGCGTTCAACTCGCGCGACGCCTCGTTCCAGTCGCCCACCGACGCCGCACCCGTCTCTTTAGCCATCGCCTCTCCTCTCACGACACGTCCCACCCGACAGCGCTCTCGCCACCGTCACGACACCGACCTCGTGACGCCGACCTCGTGACGCCGACCTCGTGCCACTGACCTCGTGCCACCAGCGTCGCACTCGCCTCCGATCACGCCTCTCCTCTCGCGTCGCACGAGCCGTGGCGGCTCGTGCCGTCGACCGTGGGCGTCACCCGTCACCGTCCACCTCGCCGTCGCCGGCGGCGAGCACGCGGGCCGCGAAGCTCCCGTCACTCACGCGCACGCGCACCCGCTCGTCGATAGCCACGTCACCGCGCGCACGCACCACGGTGCCGTCCTCACGGGTCACGATCGCCCACCCCTGCGCCAGGCGGCGGGCGGGGTCGTAGGCCGCCAGCAGGCGCCGCGCGCTGGTCAGGGACTGCGCCGCGCGCTCGAGAACGTGGCCACTCTGCAGGCTCAGCCACTCGCGCTGGCGACCCAGGTGGCGCGCCTCCGCGCGCAGCCGGTCACGCACGGCGAAGATCACCGTGCGGCGCCGCTCGCCCAGGTAGGCCTCGGCCTCCTCCACGATGGCACCCGCGGCATCGTCGAGCCGTCGCGCGTTGTCCACCACGTGGCGACGCCGCCACTCGGCCACCGTCGCGACCAGCTCCTCGCCCAGCTTGGTCGGCGTGATCGCGTGGTGGTGCGCCACCAGGTCCGCCACCGACTCGTCGCCGGTGTGACCGATGCCGGTCACCACCGGCGTGCGCGCCGCGGCGATCGCGCGCGCCAGCGCCTCGTCGTCGAAGGCCGCCAGGTCGCCCTTCGATCCGCCCCCGCGCACCAGGGCGATCACGTCCAGCGCGGCCTCATCCAGCGCGCGCAGCGCCCCGAGCACCTGACTCGCGGCGCGCTCGCCCTGCACCGTCACCGGCGCGACCACGATCTGAAAGGCCAGTCCCGAGCCCAGCAGCTGACCAGTGAAGTCGTGGTAGCCCTCACTCTGGGGGCTGGCCACCAGCCCGACGCGCAGCGGCACCGGGCTGAGGGGCCGTGACCGGTTGGCCTCGAGCAGCCCCTCCTCGCGCAGGCGCGCGATCAGTTCCGCGCGGCGCCGCGCCACGTCGCCCATCAGGGCCGCGACGTCCACGTCGATCACCGTGAAGCCGATCCGTCCCCCGGGCGCGTAGAGGTCGACGTAGCCGAAGACGTTCACGACCCGGCCCGGCTCGAGGGTGACCCCGTCGGCCGCCAGGCGGCGCTTGAGCCCCTGCCACTGCGAGGCCCAGCAGTGCGCCGCGAGCACCGGCCGCTTGGACGCGGTCGAGGAGCCGGCGTCGGCCAGGTCCACGTAGAGGTGCGACTTCTCGTAGACCTTGACGATCTCGCCGCGCACCCAGCGCGGGTAGCGCCGACCGTAGGCGGACTCCAGTCGCTCGGTGAGCAGCTCGTAGAACTCCCCGACCTCGAGTGGACGTCCCGTCTCGACCTCGCCCGCGTCGTCGGTTCCGGCGATCACCTGGTCCACGACGAGAGGCTAGCGAACCCGCGACGCTTGAGCGACCACGCGCGCTGTGCCAGACTAGAGACGGATGGTGAGTCGACTGGGTGGCCGCGCCGGTGACGGTGAGGAAAGTCGGGGCTCCACAGGGCAGGGTGCTCGCGAAGCGAGTCGCGGTGACGTGCAGGACAGTGCCACAGAGAACAGACCGCCACCGGGGGGTGACCCGCGGTGGTAAGGGTGAAACGGTGCGGTAAGAGCGCACCAGCGTCGGGGGTAACTTCGGCGGCTTGGTAAACCCCACCCGGAGCAAGATCAGACAGGGGAGGGCGGCCCGCCCGTCTTCGGACACTCCCCAGGTAGATCGCGTAGATGGATGGCCACCCCGCCCCTCGGGGCGGACAGAACCCCGCTTACAGGTCGGCTCATCATCCACCACTCGGCCCCGGACCCGGGCCGGCCGTGCCCCGCCTCACCGCCTCACTGTCTCACTGCCTCACTGTCTCACTGCCTCACTGTCTCACCGTTGCGCCACATCGCGGTCGACCGACCGCCCGGACCAGAAAGGACGACGTGCTGCACCTGCCCTACCGCGAGCTGCCCCTGGCCGACCCCGGCGAGGCCGACCGGCGCTCGCCGGGACGCTACCTGGCGTGGCTCGCGCGGGGTCAGTGGCGCACCCTGGCCATGGCCGGCTTCTTCGGCGTGACCTGGATGCTGAGCCAGGCCCTGCTGTGGAGTGCGGTGGGCGCGGCCATCGACCACGGCGTGATCGCCCGCTCCACGCCGCGACTGCTGGAGTGGGTCGGCGTCGTGGTCGCCCTGGGGGTCGTCCAGGCGCTCAGCGGCGCGATGCGCCACCAGCTGGCCGTGACCAACTGGATGTGGGCCGCCTACCGCACGGTGCAGCTCATCGGGCGCCACGCCACGGTGGCCACGACCGCCCTGGTGGACGAGATCCCCGCGGGCGACGTCGTGAACACGGTGGCCTCGGACGCGATGCGCATCGGCGGGGCCTTCGACGTCCTGCCGCGCTTCCTCGGGGCGCTGGTCGCCTGGGCGGTCGTGGCGACGATCCTGCTGTCGACGTCGCTGCAGCTGGGCCTGGTGGTGCTGATCGGCGTGCCGGTGCTCGCGTCGCTCACCACGCCCCTGATGCGGCCGCTGCACGCTGCCCAGTCCGCCCAGCGCGAGGTCGCCGGACGCCTCGCGTCGCTCGCGGCCGACACCGTGTCGGGACTGCGCATCCTGCGCGGGGTCGGGGGCGAGAACGTGTTCCTCGCCACCTATCAGGCGCAGAGCGAGCGCGTGCGCCTGGCCGGGAATCGGGTGGCGACGCCCCAGGCGGGCCTGGAGTCCGGCCAGGTGCTGCTGCCGGCGCTGCTCACCGCCCTGGTGACCCTGCTCGGCGCGCGCGACGTGCTGGCCGGCACGCTGGCCCCCGGTCAGCTGGTGGCCTTCTTCGGCTACGCCACCTTCCTCACGACACCCCTGCGCACCGTGATCGAGTACTCGATCGCCACCACCCGCGCCTACGTGGGGG
>JAJZYE010000207.1 GCA_021806055.1 Actinomycetes bacterium
GGCGGTTCCGATGGCGGTGACGGCACGCGTCCAGAACAACGGCCAGGCCTGTATCGCCGCCAAGCGCTTCATCGTGGTGGCCGAGCGGGCGAAGGAGTTCCTCGAGCGCTTCAGCGCCGCGATGGCCGCGGTCCCGATGGGCGACCCGATGGACCCCGAGGTCGTCCTCGGTCCACTGGTGTCCAAGGCGCAGCTGGATCTGTTGAGCGCCCAGGTGGCCTCCTCGGTGGCGGCGGGCGCCACCGTGCACGCGGGTGGTGCCCCGCTGGCGCGCGAGGGATTCTTCTACCCGGCCACGGTGCTGAGCTCGGTGCCGAGCACGTCGCGCGCGGCGCGCGAGGAACTCTTCGGTCCGGTGGCCGCCGTGCAGGTGGTCGACGACCTGGCCGCGGCGATCGCGGCGGCCAACGACACGCCTTGGGGTCTGGGAGGTTCGATCTGGTCGACGGACGACGCCGAGATCGATCAGGCGATTGCCGGGGTCGACGCCGGCATGGTGTTCGCGAACGCCATTGTGGTGTCGATGCCCGAGCTGCCCTTTGGCGGGACGAAGAACTCCGGCTACGGTCGCGAGCTCTCGTCGTTCGGGGCTCGTGAGTTCACCAACGCGAAGTCGTTCTTCGTTGCGTGACGACTCGCTACTACTTCGATCACGCGGCGTCGGCTCCCCGTCGCGATGAGGTGGCCGCGGCGATGGCGCCGTGGCAGCACGGCGTCGTCGGCAACCCGTCGGGGGCTCATCGCGCGGCGCGCGAGGCTCGCCGGGCCGTCGAGGACGCGCGGGACGAGGTGGCGGCTTTCGTGGGAGCAGCGCCGGGAGGCGTGATCTTCACCGCGGGGGGCACCGAGTCCTGCCACCTGGCGGTGGCCGGGGTCGTGGGCCATCATCGTCGACATCACGCGACGACCTCGCTGGTGGTCTCGCGGGTGGAACACCACGCGGTCCTCGACGCGGCGCGCGCGATCGCGCGCGACTTCACCGACGTGAGCCTGCGCTACGTGGAGGTCGACGCGGACGGGGTGGTGGACCTGGCCTCGCTGCGAGAGGTCCTCACTCCTGACGTGGCCCTGGTGAGTGTGATGACGGCGAACAACGAGACGGGGGTCCTCCAGCCCGTCGACGGCGTTCGCGCGACGCTCGACGCCGGGCCCGCCGACACGGTGGTGCTGCACACCGACGCCGTGGCGGCCGCGCCGTGGCTGGCCCTGCCCGTCGTGAGCGCCCCCGCGGACCTGGTGTCGCTCTGCGCGCACAAGCTGGGCGGGCCCGTGAACGCCGGCGCGCTGGTGATGCGTCGTGAGCTGGGATTGGATCCGGTGGTGCCGGGGGGCGGACAGGAGCGCGGGCGTCGGGGCGGCACCGTCGACGTGGCCGCGGTCGTCGGGTTGGCGGCGGCGCTTCGTGCCACGCTGCGCGAGGCCCGTGACGTCACGGCGCGGGTGAGTGGGTACCAGGGACGCCTCACGGCCGCGCTGGCCCAGATTCCCGGCTGTCGGATTACGGCGCCGACCGCGAGCCGCGTCGCCGGTGTCGTGCACGTCACCTTCGACGACGTCGAGGGTGAGGAGTTGCTGTACCTGCTCGACGAGCACGGCGTGTGCGCCTCGGCGGCGGCCAGTTGCTCCAGCGGAGCCACCGAGTCCAGTCACGTGCTCGAGGCGATGGGCGTGGACCCCGGACGCGCCCGGCGCTCGCTGCGCCTGTCGATGGGGGCGTCGACGACGTCCGAGGACGTCGACGCCGTGATCGCGATCGTCTCGCGGGCCGTCGCCCACCTGCGCGCCTCGCACTAGCGGCTGGCAGACTGGAGCAGTGAAGGTACTGGTGGCCATGAGCGGGGGCGTGGACTCCTCGGTCGCCGCCGGGCTGCTCGTCGAGGCCGGTCACGAGGTGGTGGGTGCCACGCTCAAGTTGTGGGGCGGGGCGTCGGACTCGGGATGCTGCTCGGTGGCCGACGTGGATGACGCGCGGCGCGTGGCGCAGCACCTCGGGGTGGATCATCACGTCTTCAACTACGCCGAGGAGTTCACGCGCCGGGTGGTGAACCCCTACGTGGCGGGGCACGCCGCGGGCCGCACTCCTAACCCGTGCATCGAGTGCAACCGCCACATCAAGTTCGACCTGCTGATGGAGCGGGCCCGGCGCCTCGGCTTCGACGCGGTGTCCACGGGGCACCACGCCGCGGTGAGCCAGCGCGACGGTCGCTACTTTCTCGTGCGCGGCGCGGACCCGCGAAAGGACCAGAGCTACGTGCTCGGCTACCTCACCGAGGCGCAGTTGTCGCGCCTCGTGCTGCCCATCGGCACGATGACCAAGGACGAGGTTCGCGCCCACGGCGAGCGGCTGGGCCTGCGCACGTGGGACAAGCCCGACAGCCAGGACGTGTGCTTCATCGAGGCGGCCCGCGGCCGTGAGGCCTTCCTTCGCGAGCGGCTGACCGCGACCCCGGCGTCGATCGTGGATCGCGCGACGGGTGAGGTCGTCGGCGCGGTGGACGTCGCGGAGGCGATCACCGTCGGTCAGCGCCGTGGTGTCGTCCCCGGGCGTGACGGCGAGCGCCGGTACGTGGCGCGCGTGGACCTGGTGGCGCGCCGCGTGGAGGTCGATCGTCTGGCCGCGGTGATGGTGTCGCGCGTTGGCCTGGACGGGGCGTCGCTGACGTTCGCTCGTGAGTCCCTCGCGGACGGGTCGCGCGTCCTCGCGCAGTGGAGCGCACACGGTGCCGCGATACCGGCGACGCTGCGCGGCGCCGGGCGGTGGTGGCTGGAGATGGCAGCGCCGGTGCGTCCCGTGGCCGCCGGGCAGTCGGTGGTGTTCTACGCGCCCGACGAGCCGTCGGTGGTGATGGGCGCGGCGCTCGTCGAGGATCTGGCGTGAACGTCGCGCAGCGCGTGGCGTGGCTACGCGAAGAAATCATTCGTCATAACGAGGCCTACTTCGTCCACGACGCCCCCCTCGTACCCGACGCCGACTACGACGCGCTCGTGCGCGAGCTGCGCGCGCTCGAGGGCGAGCACCCCGAACTCGCGGATGCCAGCTCGGTGAGCCAGCGGGTGGGCGCGCCGTCGTCGAGTGCGTTCGCCCCCGTGCACCACGACGAGCCCCTGCAGAGCCTGGACAACGTGTTCGATGACGCCGAGCTGCGTGCCTGGGCGCAACGCTGCGCGACCGCGTTGGCGTGCGATCCCGACTCGTTGTCCTTCGCCGTGGAACCGAAGATCGACGGCCTGGCGCTGTCGATCACCTACGTGCGCGGCACGATGGTCCAGGCGGCCACTCGTGGCGACGGGCTCATTGGCGAGGATGTCACCGAGAACGTGCGAACGATTCGCAACGTGCCCGTGACCCCCGCGCCCGCCCCCGCCG
>JAJZYE010000208.1 GCA_021806055.1 Actinomycetes bacterium
GCGCAGGTGCGCGACGCCCAGACCGAGCTCGTTGGCGATCTCGTGGAGGCGGGTCACCGTGGTCGCGTCGAAGGCGAAGCGCTCGTTGGCGTACACGGCGAGCACCGCGCGCCGGGTGCCGATGCGAAACAGCAGGGAGATGGACGATCGCAGCCCGAAGGACAGGGCCCGGTCGCGCCACATCTCGTAGTCGGGGTCGTGTTCGATGTCGTTGGTGATCTGGACCTGACCGGTGCGCAGCGCGCGTCCCGCGGGTCCGCGCCCCTGCGGGCGCGCCTCGGACCAGGAGACGATGCCCGGGAAGAGGTAACTGGTCTGGCCTGCCGAGTAGGCGATGCGGATCGACCCGTCGGGGTCCTGGTCCGCGAAGCCGATCCACGCCAGCGCGAAACCACCCTTGGCGACGATGAGGTCGCACATGGTCTGCATCAGCGTGGTCTCGTTGCCGACGCGCATCATGGCGTTACTGAGTGCGACGAACATCTCGGAGCTCTGGGACGCTTTGCGTTCCTCGGAGACGTCG
This sequence comes from Actinomycetes bacterium, assembly GCA_021806055.1. Lineage (GTDB taxonomy): Bacteria > Actinomycetota > Acidimicrobiia > Acidimicrobiales > RAAP-2 > RAAP-2. Next base: position 524 of record JAJZYE010000208.1, read on the forward strand.
GTCAGGGCGGCCACGACGCCAATCGTGCCGTCGTCGAAGGCGAGTGCGTGCGCGTCGACGCGCAGCCATCGCCGCCCCCGCTCGGGCAGGTCGACTCCCACGGTCGTCTTGACGGGTTGGCGCGTGCGTCGCACCTCGCTGCTGGGCAGGTCGGTACCCGCCAGCTTCTCGCCCTCCGCGGTGACGGCCGTCACGACGTACTCGATCCGCTGGCCGACCAGGTCCTCGCGCGACAGTCCCAGCAGGGCGGGTGCGCTGGCGTTGACGTAGACGATGGTGCCCGCGGCGTCGTAGACGATGATGGCCGCGTCGAGCGCGTCGATCAGTGCCGGGAGTGAAGCGCCGAACGGCACGTCGGTAACCGGCGGGCGGTGCTCGTGCGCCTCTTCCGACATTGTCTCACCATCCCTCCGACGTCGCGGGTCAGTGCGGTCCGCATCGAGTCAGATTGACACTAGGCGGAGGCGTGGGCTGGGACAAGGCAGTTGTGCGAATCTTGGGGCGTTCCGCCCGGTGTGAGGGCGACGTGGGATCGCGCGTGGTGCTCGTCCGCGATGGCGAACCACGTTTCGAAGGAACGTTCTTTTCCTCGTGGTCCTCGTTCGTGCCAGACTACGACCATGAACGGTTGGGGTGGTGGCGGAGGCGGTGCTCGACGTCACTGTTCGCGTGGCGAGTCCCGTTCGCGATGAGCACCTCGCTCAACCATGAGGTGGACCTCTCCGGGGCCGTGGAGATCGCCCCGCGCGTGTGGTGGGTCGGTTCGCTCCTGACGAACGATCGTCTGCAGTGCCACGTCTACCTGATTGAGCAGGGCGACCAGTCGGTGCTCATTGACCCGGGTTCAGCTCTGACCGCGCCGGAGGTGATTCGCAAGGTCGATCAGGTCGTCGGCGTGCGCAACGTGCGCTGGTTGGTGTGCTCGCACGCCGACCCCGACATCATCGGGGCGTTGCCCGCGCTCGAGGCGCACGGGCTGCATCCCGAGGCCCGGATCGTGACGCACTGGCGCGACCAGGCACTCATCGTGCACTGCGGAACCCAGTTGCCCTTCTGGCGCATCGAGCGTCACCAGTGGCGCCTCGCTCTCGGCGACCGCACGCTGCGCTTCGTGTTCACCCCCTACCTGCACTTCGCGGGGGCCTTCGTCACCTTCGACGAGGCCACCGGCACGCTCTTCTCCTCGGACCTCTTCGGCGGCTTCGACGCCGAGCGCACCCTCTACGCCGAGACCGAGAGGTACTTCGACGCGATTCGCTCCTACCACGAGCACTACATGCCCAGTCGCGAGATCCTGGCGCACGCGGTGCGCCAACTTCGCTCATTGCCCCTCGAGCGCATCGCACCCCAGCACGGCCAGGTCATCCCTCGACCCCTCATCGCGTCCATCATGGACCGGCTCGAGACGCTCGAGTGCGGCGTCTACCTGCTCTCGCGTGACGAGCCGGGACTCGCGTTCCTGCTGGAGGCCAACCGGACGATCCACGACGTGGTGGACACGCTGGTGCGCGAGCAGCACTTCGCCGCGGTGGCCGCGTTCCTCGCGGACCTCGCCGTGCGCAACCTCGACGCGCTCTATCTGGAGATCTGGTCGGGCGAGGGTGATCTCATGCTGGTGTTCGAACGGGCCGACGGCTTCGCCGGTCACCCCGGCGAACCGCCCACCGACGTGCGCCACGTGATCGACGGAGGAGCGCCCCCCGACGGCACGCGCGTGATCTGGGCGTTACGCTCGCCGGTCTCCGAGCGGGTCAGCGGCGCGGCCGTGATCGGCTTTTCGACGCCCACGGTGATCGACGACGCGACCCTCGCGGTGATCGGCCAGATCACGGGGCTGGTCGAGGTCGGTCTCGAGCGCGAGGTGATGCGACGCACCGCCGAGCTCGAGAGGGTGGCGTGGCACGAGCGGGCCGTGCACGATTCGCTCACCGGGCTCTACAATCGCGCCTCACTGGTCGACGTCCTCGAGCGACTCTTCCGGGCGGACGACGTCCAGGACTCACCTCGCGTGGCCGTGCTGATGGTCGACGTGGACCACTTCAAGGAGATCAACGACACCTTCAGTCACGCGATGGGCGACCGGGTTCTCCAGCACGTCGCGGCCGCGCTCACCCAGAGCGTGCGACCCACGGACGTCGTTTTTCGCTACGGGGGTGAGGAGTTCCTGGTGGTTCTGACCGACGTCGACCTCGAGGTCGCCGCGAGCGTGGCCGAGCGCATGCGCCAGAACGTGTCCGCGCCGTGTACGGAGCGTCCGACGGTGAGCGTGAGCGTGGGACTCGTCCTGCGCCAGAAGGACGAGTCGCCCGACCTGGTCATGGCGCGGGCCGACGCGGCGCTCTACCGGGCGAAGGCCGCGGGGCGAGATCGGGTTATCGTCGACGAGCCATCCCCGATGAAGACGGGTGAATGATCGGCGCCCTGTTCGACTGACCAGTGTGTGGCGTCGATCGGGTGCGACATGGATCGTGGTATCTAGCGCCGACGCGGAGCCGTCCGGTTGGTGCGCCACGTGACGTGAGCCAGTCGACGACCGGCGCGACACCCGTCGCACGCTGGTGGCATCGCAGGTCCGGCTGGAGCGGCATCGCTCGACGTGGTCGCGCGGCGCACGGTTTCGCCACGGGTGGAGGTCGCACACGACGTCGTCGGCGAAATCTCTACTGGTGACACCCGTGTCTGTCTTGTAGTGGAAATGTGGGGAGGCCATCTGGGTGGTGACGAGAGTCGCCTCGGCATCGGTCGCGCCAGCAGTCCGCAGTCCGCAGTCGGCAGTCGTAGAACGACCTTGTCCGCCCGATCGCTCGCCGACCATCCCCACGCGTCAGCCGGGTTGCCGCGTTC
>JAJZYE010000209.1 GCA_021806055.1 Actinomycetes bacterium
GGGTGTTGATCTGGGGAGCCTCGGGGGGGATCGGCTCCTTCGCGGTGCAGCACGTGCTCAATTCCGGCGCCATCCCCATCGGAGTCGTCTCGAGCGCGGCCAAGGTGGAGACGCTGCACGAGCTGGGCTGCGAGCACGTGATCGACCGCCAGGAGAAGGACTACCGCTTCTGGCGCGACGAGCACACCCAGGACGAGTCCGAGTGGCGCCGTCTGGGCAAGGACATTCGCGCGCTGGTCGGCGACGACCCCGACATCGTGTTCGAGCACCCGGGCCGCGCCACGATGGGAGCCAGCGTGTTCGTCGCCAAGCGGGCCGGGACGATCGTCACGTGCGCGGCGACCAGCGGGTACATGATCGAGTACGACAACCGGCACCTGTGGATGAAGCTCAAGACGATCAAGGGCTCACACTTCTCGAACTATCGCGAGGCCTGGGCGGCCAACCAGACGCTCATCGACGCCAAGGTCGTCCCGCCGCTGTCGGCGGTGTTCCCTCTCGAGCGCACCGGTGAGGCCGCCTACGAGGTACACCACAACCGTCACGAGGGCAAGATCGGGATCCTCTGCGCGGCCGAGCGCGAGGGACTTGGTGTGAGCGACCCCACGACGCGCGCGCGGGTGGGAGAGCGCCGCCTCACGATCTTCCGACGTCACGACCGGGAGGACTGATGGAACACCTGACCGAGATCGACCATGTGGCGATCGCCGTGCGCGACCTCGACGCGGCCGTCGCCTGGTACGCCCAGGTCTTCGGTGCGGTCGTGGTCCACCGCGAGGAGGTGGCGAGCGACGGCGTGGCCGAGGCGCTGGTGCGCGTGGCCGACTCCTACGTGCAGCTGCTGACGCCCCTGCACGATCAATCGCCGGTGGCGAGGTTCCTCGAGCGCCGCGGCGAGGGCCTGCACCACGTGGGCTACCGCGTCGCCGACTGCGCGGCGGCCCTCGAGGCGGTGCGCAACGCGGGCGGTCGCCTGATCGATGAGGTCCCACGCCCGGGCTCGCGGGGCACCACGGTCGCCTTCGTCCATCCGTCGACCTCCTTCGGTACCCTGATCGAGCTGGTGGAAGAGGGCCGTTGACGGGCACCGGCTCACGGCGCGGTGCGGCCGGGCTTGGGTAGCCTTCTGGGCATGGAGCACACGATGGCGCAACGGTTGGCCGAGCTGCACGCTCGCAAGGCGGAGGCCCTCATCGCGGGTGGCGAGGAGGCCATCGCTCGTCATCGCTCGCGCGGCAAGCTGACCGCGCGTGACCGTATCGAGTACCTGCTCGATGAGGGGTCCTTCCAGGAACTCGACATGCTCAGCCGCCACGTGGCCTCGGGGATGGGGCTGGAGGACACGCGCCCCCCGACGGACGGCGTGATCACGGGATTCGGCACCATCGACGGTCGGCGGGTGTGTGTCTACTCCCAGGACTTCACCGTCTTCGGGGGCGCCCTGGGCGAGACCCACGGAGGAAAGATCCACAAGATCATGGACCTCGCGCTCACGATGGGCCTGCCGATCATCGGTCTCAACGACGGCGCGGGAGCTCGCATCCAGGAGGGGGTGGCCGGTCTCAACGCCTATGGAGGAATCTTCTACCGCAACGCCTTGGCGTCGGGGGTGGTACCCCAGATCTCGGTGATCCTGGGGCCGTGCGCCGGGGGGGCGGTCTACTCGCCCGCCCTGACCGACTTCATCGTCATGGTCAAGGACACCAGCCACATGTTCATCACGGGCCCCGACGTCGTGAAGATGGTGACGGGCGAGGACGTGACGCTCGAGGAGCTGGGTGGAGCGCTCACGCACGCGACGCGCTCGGGGGTGGCCAATTTCGTCATGCCCGACGAGAAGAGCGCGCTCGACGAGGTGCGCTATCTCCTCTCGTTCCTGCCGTCGAACAACACCGAGGAGCCGCCGCGCATCCTGACCGGTGACGATCCGGCCCGGACGTGCGACGAGTTGCGCGATCTACTGCCCCCGTCCTCCAACCAGCCCTACGACATGAAGCGGGTGATCACGTCGGTCGTCGACGGCGGCGACTACATGGAGGTGCACGCCACGTACGCCCAGCAGGTCACGTGCGGCTTCGCGCGCGTCGACGGACACGCCGTGGGTATCGTGGCCAACCAGCCGGCCACCCTTGCGGGCGTGCTGGACATCGCGTCGAGCGAGAAGGCGGCGCGCTTCGTGCGCACGTGTGACGCGTTCAACGTGCCGATCATCACCTTCGTGGACGTGCCCGGCTTCATGCCGGGCGTCGAACAGGAGTACGGGGGGATCATCCGCCACGGGGCCAAACTTCTCTACGCGTTCTGCGAGGCGACGGTACCGCGGATCTCGGTCATTACGCGCAAGGCCTACGGTGGCGCCTACGTCGTGATGAACTCCAAGTCGATCGGCGCCGACCTCGTCTACGCGTGGCCGACCGCGGAGCTCGCGGTGATGGGCGCGTCGGGCGCGGTGGAGATCGTTCATCGCCGCGAGCTGCTGGCCGCGACGGATCCGGCGGCGCTGCGCGAGTCGCTCATCGCCGACTACGAGGAGCGCTACGCGACGCCCTACATCGCGGCCGAACGCGGCTTCGTCGATGACGTGATCGATCCGGCGGACACGCGACGGGTGCTGTCGCGGGCGCTCGAGCTCCTGCGCTCCAAGCGCGAGGACCTTCCCAAGCGCAAGCACGGGAACGTGCCGCTGTGAGCGAGGGCTTGACACCGCGGCCCGGACCACGCGCCGAGGAGATCGCCGTGGTGGCGGCCGCCTACGAAGTGGTTCGCCAGACGGATGTCGTGGCGCCCCTCGATCCCACGTCATCGTGGCGGTTCTCGGGTCGGTGGTTCAACGCGGGTCGCTTCACGCTGCGCCGCCCACTGCGCCCGTAGTCGTGCCGGTGGGTGTCCCGGGGGACCCACGCGGCCACCTGGACCCCCCGAGCCCGGTGGTCCAACGGTGCGGCTCACCGTTGGACGTCCCAGTCCACGATTCGTCCGACTACTCGACTCGGTCCAGAGCCCTCGTCACGTTGCCGTGACGAGGGCGGGTGACCACGGCTCTTTCGCGTGCGTCGCGGTGCACAAGCCGTACCGCCGCGGCGGTGCGAACCCACGTTCGGGTAGCGTCCCGGCGTAACACGGCTCCTGGTCCGGGCTCACGGCGTACGGAAGGAAAGAGAACGCACCCGTCAGTGGTTCGCCCCTTCGACGATGTCCAACAGGTCCGCCATGATGGCGCGCAACGAGTAGTCCTTGGGCGTGTAGATCTCGCTGGCCGCCGCATCATTGAAAAGACGGGCGTCGTCCTCGGGAACGATGCCACCAACCACAACGGGGGC
>JAJZYE010000210.1 GCA_021806055.1 Actinomycetes bacterium
GACCCGGCCGGCGCTGATCAGCCCCTCGCACGCCCGCCGCGAGCCGAACCCTGCGCGCGCCAGCACCTTCTGGAGGCGCTCGCCCTCGTCCACCTAGATCTCCCCCTCTACGGCGGCGGGCGCGTCGGCCAGGCCACGCGCGGTGTCCACGTCCGTCACGAACTCCTCGATGGGGGGCAGGTCGTCCAGTGACGCGAGTCCCAGGCGATCGAGGAACACCTCGGTCGTGCCGTAGAGGATCGGCTGGCCCGGACTCGCGGCCCGGCCCTTCTCCTCGATGTACCCGCGCTGTTCGAGCAGCCGCGAGACTCCCTCGACGTTCACGCCCCGCAAGGCGCTGATCTGGGCGCGCGAGATGGGCTGGCGGTAGGCGATGATCGCCAGGGTCTCGAGGGCGGCGGTGCTCAGCCGATACGAGACGTCACGGCTGGCGAAGCGCGACACCCACGGGGCCACGTCGGGCGAGGACTGCCAGCGCCAGCCACTGGCCAGCTCCACCACCTGAAAGCCCCGTCGATCATCCAGGTACTCCTGGCGCAGCGCACGCAGGGTCGCGCTCACCTCGCCGGCCTCCGCGTCGAGGACGTCCGCCAACTCCTCGGCGGACACCGGCTCCAGAGCCACGGTCAGCAGTGCCTCGAGTCGCTGCTCCAGCGACGCCTCATCCCTCATAAGTGTCCACCATCCCCACGTCGAGTCCCGCGTCGCCCGCCACCCATTCGATCTCCACCTCGCCGAACGTGGCTCCCTGGCCCAGCGAGACGTGGCCGAGCTTGCACAGCTCCAGGAGGGCCAGGAAGTGGACGATCACCTCGATGCGCGTCGAGAGCCCCGCCGTGAGGGCGCGAAACGAGACGCGCCCGAGGGAGGGCAGGCGCTGGGCCAGCACCACGACAGTCTCGGCGACCGACACCGCGTCCACCGTCACGTGGTGCAACCGCACGACCGGCACGGGCTTTTCCTCGACGCCACGTACGTAGGCGCGGGCCAGGTCCGCCGGCGTCACGCCGGCGAGCAGGTCCGGCGGCGTGACCACCACGTCGTCTTCCACACCGCACACGCGCGCCACCGCCCGACCGGCTCGCTCCAGCAGTGACGCCAGCGCGTCAGCCAGCGCACCGTACGTACGCAGCTCCAGGAGCCGCGCGAGCCACACGTCACGCTCTTGCCAGCCGACGAACTCCTCCTCGGGCTCGAACTCGTCGGGACGCGGCAGGAGGCTGCGGCTCTTCATCTCCACGAGGACCGCCGCGAGCAGGAGGAACTCCGAGAGCTCGTCGACCGAGATCGCCACCGCGTCCGAGGCGACGTCCACGGCGCCGTCCGTCGTCGCACGCAGCGTCGCGACGAACTCGTCGACGATGGGGGCGATCGCCACGTCGCGCACATCCACCTCGTGGCGCGTGATCAACTCCACCAGGAGTTGAAAGGGGCCACTGAACGACGGCGTCGTCACGACGTAGGTCACGGCGACATGCTACCGGAACGGGCCGGCGCCGCCCGTCGTCCTAGAGTGTCGAGATGCGCATTCTGTCGGGAATTCAACCTTCGGGCGTCCTGCACATCGGCAACTACCTCGGCGCGGTCAAGCAGTGGGTGGACCACCAGAGCCCCGACTCGCTCTACTGCATCGTCGACCTCCACGCCCTCACCCTCGAGCTCGATCCCGAGGTCCTGCGCGAGCAAACCATCGACACCCTGGCCATCCTGGTCGCCGCCGGCCTCGACCCCGAGGTGTGCACGCTCTTCCTGCAGAGCCGCATCGCGTACCACGCGCAGCTGAACTGGCTCCTCGAGTGCGTCGCCACCTTCGGCGAGTTGAGCCGGATGACCCAGTTCAAGGAGAAGGCCCAGCGCAAGGTGGGCTACCGAGTTGGCCTCTTCACCTATCCCGTGCTGATGGCGGCCGACATTCTGCTCTACGACACCGAGCGCGTCCCGGTCGGAGACGACCAGCTCCAGCACCTGGAGTTGACTCGCGAGATCGCGACGCGCTTCAACAACCGCTACGGCGTTACCTTCACCGTGCCCGAGGGGATGCTGCCGCCGAGTGGGGCGCGGGTCATGGACCTTCAAGAGCCCACCCGCAAGATGTCCAAATCCCTCGCCAGTCCCCTCGGCCAGATCACACTGCTCGATGAGCCTCGTGACATCGAACGCAAGATCGCACGCGCCGTCACCGACACCGACGGCGAGGTTCGCGTGGACTGGGAGACGAAGCCCGGTGTGTCGAACCTCCTCGAGATCTACGCCGGATTCAGCGACGAGTCACCCCTCGACGTCGCGCGCCGCTACGAGCGCTACGGCGAGCTTAAGAGTGATCTGGCCGAGTTGGTGATCGAGTCACTCTCCCCGATCACCGCGCGCTACCGTCAGTTGCGGGCCGACCCCGGTGCCCTGCAGTCGGTGCTCGACGCCGGGTCGCTCAAGGCATCGCACGTTGCCGCGACGACGTACCAGCGCGCCGCGCGAGCCATGGGCCTCTACGCACCGGGCACCTAGAACAGGCGGTTGAGCCACCACTGCTGCAGACTGCCCAGCGCCCCGGTACCCACGTGGAAGAAGAGGGAGTCGGCGATGATCAGCACCATGACCAGGGGCAGCGCGCGCGCTCGGAACTGGTAGTAGCGCGGCAGATGCCGGTTGGGCACGAGACGCTCGATGATGGCCGACCCGTCCAGCGGTGGGATGGGCAGCAGGTTGAAGACCGCCAGGGTCAGGTTCACCAGCCCGAAGTACACACCGATGTTCAACATCAGTGAGCTGTGGGTCACGTGCAGGGCCAGCTCACAGATCACGAAGCCCACGGCCGAGAGCAGGATGTTGACGAACGGCCCCACCAGGGCGACGTAGAGCGAGTCGCGCCGGGGTTTGCGCAGCCGCGAGAAGTTCACCGGAACCGGCTTGGCGTAGCCGAAGGCCGGCAACCCACTGACGATCAGCAGGGCCGGCAGCAGGATCGTCCCGAACGGATCGATGTGGGCGAGCGGGTTGAGCGTCAGACGGTGCTGCTCCTTGGCGGTCGGGTCGCCGAGGCGATAGGCGACGTAGCCGTGGCTCACCTCGTGGAGCACCACCGACGGGATCAGCGCGAGCAGGAAGTAGATGTCGCTCGCCATGGCCCTCTCTCAGTCGTGGGCGCGCGGATGCGCGTCCACATACGCGGCCCGCAAAGACGAGACCGACACTGCCGTGTACAACTGGGTCGTCGCGATCGACGCGTGTCCCAACAACTCCTGCACCACTCTAATGTCGGCGCCGTGGGCCAGCATG
>JAJZYE010000211.1 GCA_021806055.1 Actinomycetes bacterium
CCAGCGCCGCGACGACCAGCGCCGTGACGATCGAGTACGTGGGGCGTCGGGCCCGGGTGACGGCCCGCCGGTGGGGGGAGCGCTGTGCTGATCGTCAACGAGTTGACCGAGAACGCGGCTCACGAGGACCCTGGTCACCCGGAGCGGCCCGAGCGGGTGGGGGCGGTCGCGGCGGGGATCAGCTCGCTGCACCTGGCCGGTGACGTCGTCAGCGTCGCGCCCCATCGCGCCACGCGCGCGGACCTGGTGCGCGTCCACGACGGAACCTACCTGGACCAGCTCGGCGCCTACTGCTACGCGGGGGGTGGGGACCTCGACGAGGACACCTACGCGACGTACGACTCGTGGGCCATCGCGCAGTTCGCGGCGGGTGCCGGGTTGGCGGTGGTCGACGAGCTGACGCGCCGGCGCGACGGCGTCGGTTTCGTCGCGGTGCGACCGCCCGGCCACCACGCTCTGCGCGACCGGGCGATGGGCTTCTGCCTGCTCAACAACATCGCGGTGAGCGCCGCCGCGTTGGCCGACCGCGGCGAGCGCGTGTTGATCGTCGACTGGGACGTGCACCACGGCAACGGGACGCAGTCGATGTTCTGGAACGATCCTCGCGTGCTCTACGTCTCGACGCACCAGTGGCCCCTCTTCCCAGGTACGGGAGTGGCCCAGGAAGTGGGTGGGCTGGACGCGGTGGACCGGACCATCAACATTCCGGTACCGTCGGGGTCGACGGGCGACACGCTCCTGCGCGCCCTGGACGAGGTCGCCGCGCCGGTCATCGACGAGTTCGACCCCACCTGGGTGCTGGTGTCAGCTGGCTACGACGCCCATCGAGCGGACCCGATGGGCGACCTGCTGCTCACGAGCGGCGACTTCGCGATGCTGGCGCGTCGCGTGCGCGAGATGGTCCCCGCGCCCGGGCGCCTCGCGCTCTTCCTCGAGGGGGGCTACAACCTCGAGGCCCTGCGTACGTCGGTGGCGGCGACGCTCGGAGCGCTCCTTGATGCCCCCTTCGACGCGGCGCCACCGAGCTCCGGTGGCGCGGGTGGGGACGTCGCGGATCGGGTGCGCGAGCAGCGCCGGACGGCGTTGGAGCAGACACGCGCGGCGCGCACGAGAGAGGAGGACGCGTGACGGCCATTCGTACCATCGCGGTGGGTTTCGACGGCTCGCCCGATTCCGAGGTGGCTCTCGCGTGGGCCCTCGACCTGGCCGCGCCCGCGGGGGCTCGGGTGGTGGCCGTGCACGCGCGCGGGCTGCTCGCGCGTCTCGAGGGCTGGCCCACGTCGGCGCTGGAGTCGACCGTGCGGCGCCTCGCCGAGGAGCACGGCGTCTCGGGCGTTGACGTGAGCGTGCGTGTCGAAGAGGGTGACGCCTGCTCGGTGCTGGCGCGAAGCTCGCACCCTCCCGTGGACGCGGACCTGCTCGTCGTGGGCTCGCGGGGCGAGGGAAAGCACCCCGGTCTGTTGCTCGGCAGCACCAGTCTGGAGCTGGCTCAGCGCGCCGAGGTGGCGCTGGTCATCGTGCCGTGCGCTCGCGACCTGGCGTCGCCCTAGTGTCCCCGTTCGTTCGAACGCCGCAGTAGCGGCTGACCGGAGGCGGTGTGCCAGTCGGTGCGCGGGCACGTGAAGCGTTCGAGGAACGCCTCGACGATCGCGTCGTAGTTGACTCGCCAGCCCACGAAGTCCCACCAGGCGGCTTCACGATCACGCACGATCGCGATGCCACTGCGCGACAGCCGTTCGAGGACGGCGTCGAAATCGGCGCGCGTGATCGAGATGGGCATGGTGCGCTCGGGCGCCGTCGGGTAGGGGACGTGGAAGTAATCGGCGAGCCGTCGAAGGTTCAGCCACCCGGAGCGGATGCACAAACCCGCCGTTGGCGACGGGGTCTCGTCGACGGCGGCGTTGAACAGCGCGGCCGCGTCGAGGACGGCGGTCGCGGCGCCGATCCAGGTCTGGTCGGGAGTCGGTGAGCGGTAGAAGTTGAGGATGGTGAGCGTGGTGTGGGTCTCGCCGACCTCGATGAACCACTGTTCCCACTCGCGCCACAGCTCATCGAGGCGCTCGTAGGAGGCGACGCTCCGGGCGATCTCGAGGATGCCCCATGGCGTCGCCGGGATGCCCGCGCGCACCGAGAGGCGTGAGACCGAGATCTCGCGCCGTTGGAAGGCGGCGTAGAGCGTGGGTATGAAGGCGATCAACAGCGCCAGCAGGGTGAGTCCCACGCCGGCTTCGACGAAGCCGAGCGCCGCCTGGCCCGCCCCCGACGTGTGGCTGGTGCCTAGCGTGAACAACGACGAGCCCGAGAGGTCGGCGGCGCGGGCTGGGTTGGGTGCCCCGAGGGCGACGAAGCCGAGGGCGAAGGCGATGACGCTTAAGCCGAGCCACAGGGCCTGGTAGGAGAGAAGCATGATCGACGGGTACAGCGAGAGGATGCGGTCGCGCGTGGGGTAGGAGCGCCGTGGCGAGCTCAGGAGGTCGAACACTCCGCCGATCACGTGAGCCAGGGCGCGACTGAGGCGCACGTTGGCGACGCGGGGCAGGAGGAAGGTGCGCACGGCGGCGTCGAGCACCATCAGCTCGAGGGCGAGCCCCGCGGCCGCCGCGACCAGTCGCACGGCGACGTTCACCGGCGGGCCACCGAGGGGCCGTGAGGGATCCGCGACGCCGTCACTGCTGCGAGGGACTCTCGGGGGATCAAGGGCGGAAGTCTAACCACTCTCGTTCGGTCGCGCCCGAGGGCGACTCAACCCGGCCGGGGCGGCCAGCCGGGTACGGCACCACGGCCCGAGGGGTAGCGGACGTTCTTCGCGCGTACGAACTCGTGGAGCGTCTCGGGGGCGTACTCGCGCCCGTACCCGCTGCCCTTCACGCCGCCGAAGGGCGAGCCGATGAACGTGCGACGGGTGTAGTTGTTGACGAACACCATGCCCACCTCGAGCCGTTCGGCCAGGCGACTCGCGCGGACCTCGTCGCGGGTGGCGATCGCCGCCGTCAGCCCGTAGGCGGAGTCGTTGGCGACGGCCACCGCCTCGTCGTCGCTTTCGACGCGCATCAGGCAGGCCACGGGCCCGAAGATCTCCTCGCGGGCGACGGTCATGGCGGACGTGACGCCACCCAAGACGGTCGGTGCGACGTAGTAACCCTCGCGAAGTGGGGGTGCGTCTGGCACCGTGCCCTGGTAGAGGAGTGTCGCACCCTCCTCGAGACCGATCTCACGCAGTCGCGTCACCCGATCACGTTGACGGGCGTCGACGAGGGGGCCGATGTC
>JAJZYE010000001.1 GCA_021806055.1 Actinomycetes bacterium
TCCCCGCCGAACTTACGCTGCGCCTCGCGGGCCAGCACCAACGCCGTCATCGCCTCGGCCACCACGCCCATCGCGGGCACGGCGGTCACGTCGGTGCGCTCCTTGAACGACACGGTCGACGCGCCGGTCGCCACGTCCACCGTCTCGAGCACCGGCCGATTCAGGGTGGCCAGCGGCTTCATCGCCACTCGCACGATCACGGGGGCGCCCGACGAGACGCCCCCCTCGATACCCCCGGCGTGATCGCTGCGCCGCGCGAAGCCGCCCGCCTCGCGGCGTGCGTCCTCGCGTACGATCGCGTCGTGCGCGACACTGCCGCGCTGCGCGGCCTGGGCGAAACCGTCACCGATCTCCACCGCCTTCACGGCCTGGATACTCATGAGGGCTCCCGCCAGCAGGCCGTCGAGCTTGCGATCCCAGTGCACGTAACTGCCCAGTCCCACGGGAACGCCGTAGGCGACGACCTCCGCAACCCCGCCCAACGAGTCACCCTCCTTGGCCGCGGCGCGAATCTCCGCGATCATGGCCGCAGCCGCCTCGGGGTCCAGGCAGCGAACCTCACTCGCGTCCACCACGTCGCGCTCGCTCGGCGCGGGCCGCACGCCAGGGGGGCTGGTGACGGCTCCGATGCGCACGACGTGGCTCAGCACGTGCACGCCGATCTCGCCGAGCAGTTGCTTGGCCAACGCCCCGGCCACCACGCGCGCGGCCGTCTCACGGGCACTGGCTCGCTCCAGCACGTCGCGGGCGTCGTCGAATCCGTACTTCTGCATCCCCGCCAGATCGGCGTGACCGGGTCGCGGCGCCGTCAGGCGCTTCGTCGGCTCGCCCGGCGCGGCGGACATCTCGTCTACCCACTTGGGCCACTCGGAGTTGAGGATCTCCACGGCGACCGGCGAGCCGAGGGTACGCCCGTGGCGCACGCCGCCGATCAGGCGAATCTCGTCGCGCTCGAAGCGCATGCGCGGCCCGCGGCCGAAGCCCAGTCGTCGGCGACCCAGCTCGTCGCCCACCTGCTCGGCGGACACCGCGAGCCCCGCCGGCAAGCCCTCGACGATAACGCTCAGGGACGGTCCGTGGCTTTCACCCGCGGTCAGGAAGCGCAACATCACTCGATTGTAGAGCCATCATCGACGCGCCGGCGCCGGCGGCGAAGGCCGACCCCGCGAACCCGATCCCTACGACGAGTGGCGCCGCTTATCCCGCGATCAGTGGTGACGTCGTACGCAGTCGTTCCACGACGTCGCGCGGGGCCGCGACGGGCTAGTTCGAGTAGAACGGGTTGACGCCGAGGGCGTGATCGGTCACGTCCACCACGTCGCGCAGGTCCGGGATCGCGTCACGCAGCGTGGCCTCGATCCCGTCGCTCAGCGTCAGTCGGCTCATCGCGCAGCCCTGACAGCCGCCCGACAGCTTCACGTAGGCGATCTTGCGGTCCTCATCGAGCGACACCAGATCGACGCGCCCCCCGTGTGAGGCGATCGACGGATTCACGTGCTGCTCCAGCACGGTCATGGCGAACTGCCCCAACGGCCCGTCGATGCCGTAAGCGAGGATCTCCGCCGGCACACCGGGATTCATCTCCTCGGCCGTGGGGTTGTTCGGGTTCACCAGCACCAGTCCCCCACCACCGTCGGCCGCGAACTCCAGGCGGCTGCCGCGCAGGCGCTCCACGCTGGCGGCCGGGATCACGATCGTCAGCTCGCCGACGCGTCCGACCGCGGCGTTCACCGGGGCGTCGGCTCGCTCGGAGAAGTACAAATCGTAGGCGTAGCCGGCGCCACGCGTTCCCGTCACCTCTACGTAGAGTGCGAGACCCTCACTGTTGGCCTCGTTGGCGAGAGCGTCGAGCACGACGTTCTTCGCCTCGTCCGTGAGCGTCAGGATATCGAACGTCTCGAGTGTCGTCACACCGCAAAGTCTAGAGGGGGAGTCGCAAAGTTCGACGCGCTAGGTTTCTTGTCGTGACCTCCGTGCCGCCCGACGCCCACGAGTGGATCAGTTTCGACGACGAGCGGCGCGATCGGACCTGGCTCTTCGATGTGACGTTCCTCGAGAGCAACTGGACTTGCATCTTCGGACACGGCTGCCAGGGCGTGCTGACCGAGGCGACTCCCGAACTCGCCCAGGGCTGCTGCAGCTACGGCGCTCACTTCACCAGTGAGAAGGACCAGCGCCGCGTCGAGAAAGCCGCCACTCGCCTCACCGCCGACCAGTGGCAGTTCCGCGCCAAGGGTCGTCACGGGACCACTCGGGTGAAGCGCAACGGCGAGATCGTCACCCGCCTGGTCCAGGGCGCCTGCATCTTCCTCAACCGGCCCGACTTCGCCCGGGGCCCGGGGTGCGCGCTGCACGTCCTGGCGATGGACAACAACGAGAGTTACATCCCGCTCAAGCCCGAGGTGTGCTGGCAACTTCCCCTGCGCCGCGAGGACGCCGTCGACGACGCCGGCCACGTGACCACCACCATCTCCCAGTGGAACCGCTCACACTGGGGTGCGGGCGGCGATGACTTCCACTGGTGGTGCACCGAGGCGCCGGAGGCCTTCATCGGGCGTCACCGCGTCGCCGACTCCATGGCCAACGAGCTGGTCGCAATGGTCGGGCGCCCCGTCTACGATCGGCTGATGGCGTACCTCGACGAGCGAGGCGCTCGGCCCCGCGCGACTCGTCTGGCCCACCCCGTCGTACGACGATCGCGTTAGCCCTCTGCGGCCAGCGGATCCTCCTCGGGAAACGTCGGGCGAGGCAGCGATCCAAGGATCTCGTCGAAACGGTCCTCCTCCGCGAGGCACCACTCCGCGTGCACGTCCTCGGGCGCGGCGCCGCACTCCGGGCACGTTGTCGCGCGCGGACCGGTAGAACGCTTCAGTTCGCGAGCCTCAACGAACCGACGATGGCGGCCTTTTTTCACGTCAACTCCTCACTGGTCGCGGGTCAACACCGACGGCGACCACGGCGCTCGGCACCGTTCTGCTAGCCCATCCTACCAACTGAGACGCGTCAAGGAGCCGAGCATCTAGCATCATCTCGTGAGCGACGACTTCGACCCCCAACAGATGGTCCTGCGGTTCCGCGAGCGCGCCGAGGCGGTCAAACGGCGCGGTCTACCCCCGGTCGAGGGACCCGATCGCCAGCGATTCCTCGAGGCGGCGCGCATCGACTTCCAGGACTACGCCATGCTGGGCGACGCGGTGGCGACGCTGGAGAACGGCATCCTGCGCCTGGAGATCGACCTGCGCCCGCGCCCCTAGCTCACAGCCCCCCGGTCGAGGCCCGCACGCGCGCCTCGGCCTCGGCCAGGGTCGCCCCGCCCTGCTCCAAGGACGCGACGGCCCGCGGCCGCGAGGCGGCACTGGCCTGGTAGCACTCATTGGCGCCAACCAGGAGCCGCGAGTACGCCCGCGACAGGAGCGTCGTCGTCTGGGCGTCCGGGGTCGGCAGCGACGCCTGGGCCTGCTCGACGTCGAAGGCCAGCACGGCGCACACCGTGTGCAGCACGCTGGGGCTCGACGAGGTCACGCGCAGTTCGCCCACGGCGCGGCGCGCGTCGCCCCGCAGGGTGGCGAGCGCCGCGGCGAAGGCGCTCTGGTGCGTCCACTGGCGCAGCGCACTGGTGGCACTGGTCGAGCCGCACGCGCTGAGCAGGAGACCGGCGGCCACCAGGGCTCCGATACGACGAATCACCGCACGACCACGAGGTGCATCTGACGGCGCCCCCGTCGCACCACGAGGTACCGGTCGTGCAGCGCCCGGTCGAGGGTCACGCGATCCTCAGGTCCCAGTCGCGCATTGTTGACGTACACCCCGCCCTGGTCGAGGAAGCGGCGCGCCTCACCACGCGAGGACGCCAGCGAGCAGCGCACGACCAGGTCCACCGGGTCCATTCCCTCGGCCAGCTCGCCGCGCCCGAGGGACGACGACGGCGCGTCGGCCACCACCTGCAACAGCGTGGCCTCGTCGAGGTCGCCGATCGCGTCGCTGAACAGCGCCGCGGCCGCGCGCTGCGCGTGCTGGGCCGCCTGAGCCCCGTGGACCAGCGACACCACTTCCGTGGCCAGTGTGCGCTGCGCCCGTCGCTCCTGGGGCGCGTCGCGCAGCGACGCGTCGAGCTCGGCGATGGTCGCGTGATCGAGGAACGTGACATAGCGCAGCAGCTTCGGGGCGAGAACGTCGTCGACGTTGAGCAGGTACTGGTACATCGCGTACGGCGTGGTCATGGTCGCGTCGAGCCAGACGCTTTCGTTGCCGCCCTCGGACTTGCCGAACTTCTTGCCGTCAGCGCGCAGCAGCAGCGGCACCGTCACGCCGTCGACGGTGTGCCCGGTCACCTTGCGCACCAGCTCGCTGCCCACCGTGATGTTGCCCCACTGATCCGAGCCGCCGAGTTGGAGGGTGCAGTCGTAGTCGAGGTGCAGGTGCAAGAAGTCGTAGGCCTGCAGCAGCATGTACGAGAACTCGGTGAAGGACAGGCCGACGTCGTCGCGATCCAGCCGCGAGCGTACCGACTCCTTGGCGATCATCTGGTTGACCGTGAAGTGCTTGCCGACGTCGCGCAGGAAGTCGGTCAGCGAGATCGTGGTCAACCACGCGGCGTTGTTGAGCAGCACCGCCCGTGACGCCCCGGCCGAGGCCGAGAAGTCCAGGAAGCGGCTCATCTGCTCGCCAATCGATCGCACGTTGGCGTCAATCTGCTCCGCGGACAGCAGCGGACGTTCCGTGTCCTTGAAGCTCGGGTCGCCGATCAGTCCCGTCCCACCGCCGGCCAGCGCGATCGGACGGTTGCCCGCCAACTGCAAACGACGCAGGTTGCACAGCGGCACCAGGTGGCCCAGATGCAGCGAGGGACCGGTGGGGTCGAAGCCGTTGTACGCGCTGACCCCGCCGCGGTCCAACCGGTCGAGGACGGCGTCGTTGGTGATCTGGGCCACCAAGCCCCGAAAACGCCAGTCGTCGCGCAACGTCATCGTCGTAGTCTACGAGAGCGCCACGATCACAGAAGAGCGTTGGTTGCCGGGAAGTGGACCTGGAGCCACAGGACGAAGGTCTGCCACGCTCCCGACACCTCGGCGAGGCCGATCACGATGAGCATCACGCCGCCGACCCGCCCGATCAGCTTGGCGTGACGGCGCAACCACACCGACGCGGTGGCCATCCACTCCGTCGCGAGCGCCGCGATCACGAAGGGCACACCGAGCCCGAGGCAGTACACGAAGGCGAGGATCGAGCCACGCAGGGCCGTCGCCCCCGACGACGACGCCGCCAACCCGAGGATGGCCCCCAGCGTGGGGCCCACGCACGGCGTCCAGCCCAGCGCGAAGGTGAAGCCCAGCAGTGCGGCGCCGAACACCGAGACGCGCGGCACGTGGTGCACGCGGCGGTCACGCTCGAGCCAGGATGACGGCCACCATCCCGCGAAGAACAGGCCCAGGGCGACGGTCACCACGCCGAACACCTCCTCGAGCACCCGTTCGTGAGCGCGCAGGGAACTGCCGAGATCACCGAAGAGCGCGCCGAAGCTCACGAAGACGAGCGCGAAGCCAATGATGAAGGCGATGGATCCCACCACCGCGCGGCCCCGTCCGGAGCGCCCGTCCACTCGACCGGTAGCCCCGCCGAGGAACGCCACGTAACCCGGCAGCAGCGGCAGGATGCACGGGGAGACGAACGACACCAGGCCCGCGGCGAAGGCCAGGGGGAACGCCGCCACCAGCGAGCTGGGCAGCGCCAGGGCGATCATCGCCAGTCCCCCAGCGCCGCCACCTCGCCCACCAGGGCGTCGTGGAGCGCCACGTTCTCCTCGCGTGAGGGCACGTCGACCACGATCACGCTCAGTCCGACGCGGTCCAAGCCCTCGTCGATGGCGGCGCGCAGCTCGTGCGCCGTGCTCACTCGCTGGCCCTCGTGTCCGAACGCGCGCGCGACGGCCACCAAATCGTGGCCGCGCGGCGTGGCGAACAGTCGCTCGAAGCGCTCGGGCGCCAACTCGCGGGCCGGTGCCAGAAAGGAGAAGATGCCCCCGCCACGATTGTCGACGACCACCAGCACGGCGCGCGAGTCCGTGTCACCCACGCCGTCCACCAGGGCCGACACGTCGTGCAGCGCGGTCAGATCACCGACCAGTCCGATCACGCGCTGCCCGGCGCCCACGCCCAGCATGGTGGATACGACGCCGTCGATGCCGTTGACGCCCCGGTTCGCGTAGGTCGCGGCGTGACGGGCCGGCGCCCACCACTCCACGTCGCGCACGGGCATCGAGGATCCCACCACCAGGGCCACGTCGTGACGCGTGCTCGCCGCCACCACCACGCGCGCCACCGCGGGCTCACTCAGGTCCCCCACGTCGATACGCTCGCTCGCCCACTGCTCCACGCTGGTCGACGCCTCGCGCCACCACTGGACGTAGCGCGCGTCACCGCGCAGCGCCGCGTCACCGACGTCGGGCAAGCCCGCGACGACGTCACTCACGAGTGCGTCGGGGTCCGCCACCTCTCCCGCCCCGCTCAGGGCCACCGTGCGCACGCCCCACTCGGCCAACCGCGCCTGGAGAACCTTGGACGCCGCCAATCCGCCTAGACGCACCACCAGGGTGGGACGGGCGCGCTCCGCGAACCCGTCGCCGCGCAAGAGCGCGTCCACGTACGGCAGGGTCGCGGGCGTCGTGGCGTCCCCCACGGGCACCCAGTCCAGCGCCCAGCACCGATCGACGACGTCGCGCGCGACGCCGTGGCCCACGACGGCCAGCACGCGCGCGCCGTCCACGTCCAGTACGGCGTGCACCGCCGGTGCGGGCGTCACGCGACGCCACGGGTCGTTGTGGGTGCGTCCCGGCGCGACCGGGCGCGCCGTGGCCACCAACGGTTCGACGAAGGCCGCATTGAGGTGCACGGGGCCCGGTGGCCCCGACGCGGCGCCACCCTTCGCGGCCCACCACAGTCGGCTCGCCAGGGCGCGCCACGTTCCCGACGCCTCCCAGCGCGCCACGCCCGGCTCCTCGAATCGACGCACCATCGAGCCGAAGAGGTCCCGCTGGATGATCGTCTGGGGCGCCCCGACACCGCGAAGCTCGGGGGGACGATCCGCCGTCACCACGATCAACGACACCCCGGCCAGGTCCGCCTCGGCCACCACCGCGTGCAACTCTGCGGCGGCTGTCCCGCTGGTCACGACCACCGCCACCGGCCGTCCACCCGCCAGCGCGCGCCCGAGCGCGAAGAAACCGGCGCTGCGCTCGTCGAGGCGCACGTGCACCGTGAGGTCGTCGCGGGAGCTGCAGGCGATCACGAGTGGCGTCGATCGTGACCCGGGACACATCACCACGTCGCGAAGCCCGGCCCGCGCCCACTCGTCGAAGAGGGTGGCGGCGAAGGTGGCCTGCACCTCACTCGGGCTCGGTACGCTCTCTAGCAATGTCACTCCTCCAGGTCCACCGTGACGGTGACGGTCCACCCCTCGTCTGGTTGCACGGCTTCACGCAGACCCGCTCGTCGGCGTCGCGCTTTCGCTCCATTCTGGCAGCAACGCGCGAGGTCTGGACGCTGGACCTGCCCGGTCACGGCGACGCCCACGCCGTGAGCGGCTCCCTGGACGAGACCGCCCAGTGGGTCCTGGACGCCATCGGGACGACGCCC
This sequence comes from Actinomycetes bacterium, assembly GCA_021806055.1. Taxonomy (GTDB): domain Bacteria; phylum Actinomycetota; class Acidimicrobiia; order Acidimicrobiales; family RAAP-2; genus RAAP-2. The sequence continues at coordinate 7,632 of JAJZYE010000001.1, forward strand.
GTCGACCTGGGGGGATACTCCTTCGGGGGCCGGGTGGCGCTGCACGTCGCACTGCGCGCCCCGTCGCGGGTGTCGCGCGTGGTGGTGATCGGGGCCACGCGCGGCATCGAGGACCCCGACGAGCGGGCGGCGCGACGGCGCCGCGACGAGGCGCTGGCGGCGCACCTCGAGGAGGTCGGCACCGACGCGTTCCTCGAGGAGTGGCTCGCCCAGCCCCTCTTCGCCACCCTGTCCCCCGACGACGCCGAACGCGCGGCGCGCAGCCGCGACCCGCACGGGCTGGCCAACTCCCTGCGCCGTGCGGGCACCGGTACCCAGCGGTGGCTCGACCCGCTGCTGGGTGACGTGCGCGCACCCCTGCTGGCGCTGGCCGGCGAGCGCGACGCCAAGTTCCGAGCCGAGGCGCACGCCCTCGCCGACGGCGTGCCCCACGGCGAGTGCGCCGTCATCGCGCGCGCCGGTCACGCGGCGCACCTCGAAGAGCCCGACGCCACCGCGGCCGTCCTCCTGTCCTTCCTCGCGCGCTGACGCTACGAGCCGCGAACCGCGAAGGCCACCAGCGCCGCCGCGCCCACCACGAGCTGGGCGCGCGAGGAGTAGCGCAGCAGCACGAGCAGCTCGCGACCTCGTCGCGGTGAGAACGCGACGCGCACCCCGGGCGCGTAGACCACCAGCGCCACCAGCGCCACCAGTGGCTCGCGGGCCGCGAGCGCCCCGACCACCACGGCCGCGACGAATCCCGTGAAGAGCCACGCGCCACGTTCGCGCCCGAGGCGCGCCGCCAACGTGTGCTTGCCCGCCGCGCGGTCGCCGTCCACGTCACGCAGATTGTTCGCTTCGAGCAGGGCACAGGCCATGGCGCCGGCGGCCAACCCCCACCACCACGCCGCCGCGCTGATACCGTGACCCTGGACGTAGGCGGTGCCGAGGGTAGCGACGAAGCCGAAGTAGACCAGCACGAACAACTCGCCGTAGCCGTAGTACCCGTACGGACGGGGCCCGCCGGTGTAGAGCCAACCAGCCGCGATCGCGCTCGCCCCCAGCGCGACCAGCCACCACGACGTGCGCGCCGACAGCGTCAGGCCGGCCACGGCCGCGACGGCGAAGAATACCCAGGCGGCCTGGCGAACCCGTGCCGGCGCAACGAGTCGCGACGCCGTCAGGCGGAACGGGCCGACACGCTGTTCGTCGGTGCCGCGGCGACCGTCGGAGTAGTCATTGGCGTAGTTGGTCGCGATCTGCAGGGCGAGCGCGACCACGACGCACAGCGCCGTGTTCAGCCACGCGATCGGAGCCGGGCGCACCACGCCCGCCCCCACCGCCACGGGAACCAGCGCCGCCGGCAGCGTGCGCGGACGCGCCGCCAGGACCCACCGACGCAGCGCGCCCGGCGCCTCGCTCACGGACGCTTGGGGAACTTCGAGAAGTCGGGCGGGCGGTGCTCGACGAAGGCGTTGCGGCCCTCCTGTCCCTCCTCGGACATGTAGAACAGCATCGTCGCGTCGCCGGCGAGTTGCTGGACGCCGGCCAGGCCGTCGTCGGCCGCGTGCAGTCCCCCCTTGACCATCCGCAGGGCGATCGGCGACAGGGTCAGCATCTGGCGACACCACGCCACGGTCTCGCGCTCGAGGTCGGCCAGGGGCACCACCGCATTGACGAGGCCCCACTCGAGGGCCGTCGCGGCGTCGTACTGGCGACAGAGGAACCACACTTCCTTGGCGCGCTTCAAGCCGATCGTGCGAGCCAGCAGCGACGACCCGTACCCGCCGTCGAAGGAGCCGACCCGGGGGCCGGTCTGACCGAAACGCGCGTTGTCCGCCGCAATGGACAGGTCGCACACCAGGTGCAGGATGTGACCACCCCCGATGGCGTACCCGGCGATGGACGCCACGACCGGCTTGGGCAGCCGACGGATCTGTACCTGCAGGTCCAGGACGTTGAGCCGCCCGATTCCCTGGCGGGCCACGTCGTCGTCGCCCAGGTAGCCGTCGTCGCCCCGGATCATCTGGTCGCCACCCGAGCAGAAGGCGTCGGGACCCGCACCAGTGAGGATGATCGCGCCCACCGAGGAGTCGTCGCGAGCGGTGGCGAAGGCGTCCTCGAGCTCGAAGAGCGTCTGGGGGCGAAACGCGTTACGCCGCTCCGGCCGGTTGATCGTCAAGCGCGCGATCCCCTCGGCCACCTCGTAGATGATGTCGCCGTACTCGCCGCGGCGCTCCCACTGCGGCAAGGGCCACGAGCGGAACTCCTCGAGCGGGTCGTCGGGGGGTCCCTGGATCACGGTCTCGGTCACGGCGACCACGCTACCGTTCCGCCGCGCCACCTCGCCACGGCCGCCACTCCCACGCGCGCCCGCTCGCCGCCGCCTCGGGACCCGCCTCCCCGGTAGAGTCGCCAGGTGGCCCCGCTCACCGCCCTCGACCTTCCCCTCGACGCCCAGTTCGAACGAGCCGTGCGCGACCAGGTCGAGCGGGGCGAGGCCTTCTGCGTACTGGACCAGCGCCTGTCACCACGACGTCGCCTCGAGGAGCTCGCCCACCTCGGTGCCACCCACGTACGCGGGGTCGACGGCCTCACCACCCTGCCCGACGGACGCGACGTCGACGAGGAGATCGGTCTCGTGATGCTGACCTCGGGCTCCAGTGGTCCCCCCAAGGCCGCCGAGTTGACCTGGTCGGCACTGGCGGCCAGCGCCCGACTGACCCAGGCGACGCTGCGTCACGGTCACGCCCCCGTCTGGTACCCGTGCCTACCGGCCAATCACATCGGCGGTCTGGCCGTCATCCTGCGAGCGGTCTTGGATGACGCCACGCTGGTCTGGGGCGACGCGGACGCCCTCGCCGACGCCCCCTCACGCGGCGCCACCCACGTCGCCATCGTGCGCGCGCACCTCGCGCGCCACGACCTGTCTCGCTTCGAGTCGGTGCTGCTCGGTGGCGCCCGCCCACCCCACGAGTTGCCCGACAACGTCGTCACCACCTGGGGGATGACCGAGACCGGCTCCGGCGTCGTCTACGACGGCGTGGCCCTGCCCGGCGTGGACGTGGCCAGCGTGGACGGCGAGATCGTCGTACGCAGCCCGACCCTCTTTCGCTCCTACCGCCACGCACCGCGACCCACCGTCGTCGGCCCCGACGGGCGCGACGACTGGTTCCCCACTGGTGACGCCGGCGAGGTGGTCGCGCAACGAGTCCGCGTGCGGGGGCGGCTCGGCTACGTGATCACCACCGGCGGCGAGAAGGTCTGGCCCGACGACCTCGAGGCGGTGCTCGCGACCGTGGAGCACGTGCACGAGGTCGCGGTCACCGGTGTCGACGACCCCGAGTGGGGCCAGCGCGTCGTCGCACTCGTGGTGAGCGACGGCGCCCACCCCGATGACGCCCTACGCGAGGCGGCCGGCGAGCAGATCGGCCCGTGGGCCAAGCCCAAGGAGATCCGCTACGTCGCGGCCCTCCCGCGCACCGGCAACGGCAAGATCCGCCGCAGCGCCTTACGCGACCTGCACTAGCTGGCGGGCGGCGACGAGCCACCCCGGCTCAGCGCAGTTGCGGTCCCCCTCGACGGGCCACCGCGTCGATGGTCACCGCCGCGAGCAGAACGATCCCCGTCACGATGTACACGGTGGGCGGGCTCATGCTCAGCAGGGCCATGCCGTTGTAGATCACGGCGATGATGAGTCCACCGATCACCGCGTGGACCATCTTGCCCCGACCTCCGAAGAGGCTGGTACCACCGATGACCGCCGCCGCGATCGAGTACAGCGTCAGCGTCGGGTCGATGCTGTCCGAGATCCCCCCCAGGCGCGAGGAGTAGAGCAGGCCCGCGATACCCGCGATGAAGCCGGTCGCGACGAAGGCGATGAAGCGGTAGCGATTGACGCTCACCCCCGCCCGTCGCACGGCCTCGCTGTTGCCCCCGATCGCGTAGATGTAACGCCCCGTCTTGGTCTTGGCCAGGACGAAGGTGCCCGCGGCCAGCAGAGCCAGGTCGATCGGCACCGCAAAGGGCATGCCGCGCAGCACGACGAAGGTCGAACGGTTCGCGTTGAACACCACGATCAGGAGGATCCCCACGGCCACCAGCAGGACGATCTTGGTGAGTGTGACGAAGAACGGCACGGTGTCGAGCCCATTGGCCCGGCGCCGCTGGGTGCCGCGAATCATGAGGTACGCCACCCCCGCAACGCAGAGCAGCACGAAGATCCAAGTGGCCACGGGTGTCAGGTTCCCGCCGACCAGGTCGTAGAGGACCTTCTCCTGGACGGGCACCGCGCCCCCCGTGCCCTGGTGGTCCACCAGGTAGATGACCGCCCCCTGCCAGATCAAGAATCCGGCGAGGGTCACGATGAACGAGGGCAATCGCAGCCGGATGACCAGCGTCGCGTTGAGCACACCGATCAGCGTGGTGACCAGCACCGCGAGTGGCAGCGCGATGTACCACGCCCAGTGGAACTGGTAATCGGTGAGAATGGTCCCGATCACCCCGCCGAGCGCGGCGACGTAGCCGACGGAGAGGTCGATCTCCCCGAGCAGGAGCAACCAGATCTCGGCCATGCCGAGAAGAATGTAGATAGTGGCCTGGATCGAGAGGTTCGTCAGGTTGCTCGCCGACAGGAACACCGAGTTGCGCACCTGGAAATAGACGATCAGGACCAGCAGTCCAATGGTGATGGGCACCAGCCCGGTGTCGCCGCTGCGCAGGCGCTTGAGCTGGGTACGGACCTGGCCGGCGACGCCACCCGTTGACGGCGGTGTCAGCCCCTCGACGCGCGTCGGGAGCGACTCCACCTGTTCGTTCACGTCAGTCACGGACGCTCTACCCTTCGTGTCCGGCACGCACCAGCGACGTGGGCACCTTGGCCGACGTGCCCGTGGTGATGAGTTCAACCGCGCTCGTCGTGTCGTAGTTCGCGATGGGGCCGTTGCTCACCAGCACGCCCAGGTGCATCACCGCGATGTAGTCCGCCACACTGAAGACGTCGTTGAGGTTATGAGAGATGAGAAGGACCGCGATGCCGCGCTCCGAGAGCTTTCGAACGAGCGACAGCACCTGCGCCGTCTGCGACACGCCCAAGGCGGCGGTCGGCTCGTCCATGATCACCAGCTGCGACTCGCGCATCACGGCGCGGGCCACCGCGATCGACTGGCGCTGACCGCCGGACAGCGATCCCACGAGTTGGCGCACGGACTGCACCGTGGTCACCGACAGGTCGGCCAGCAGACGCTTGGTCTCGAGTTCCATCTTGATCTCGTCCAGCACCCCGTGGCGCTTCTCCTCGCGCCCGAGGTACATGTTCTGGACGATATCCAAGTTGTTGCACAAGGCTAGATCCTGGTACACCGTCGCGATCCCGAGGTCCGCAGCGTTGCGCGGGTTGTGCACGTGCACGCGCTCACCGCGCCAGTACATCTCGCCGGTGTCCGCCGGGAAGATGCCGGCGATGGTCTGAATGAGGACGGACTTACCGGCACCGTTGTCCCCGATGAGTGCCGTGACCTTGCCCGCGGGCACGTCGAGGTCGACGTGGCGCAGCGCCCTCACGGCGCCGAAGGACTTGGTCACACTGCGCAGGCTCATGAGAGAGCCGGCAATCGACGAACCCACCTCCGAGCCACCAGTCTCGGATGTTGCTACGGGCGGCTCGGAGGTGGGTTCCATCGTTAGTTCAGGTACTTCCTACTTGGCAATCTTGAAGGTCTTGCAGTCCTGCGCGTACGTCGGCGCGCGGAACCCGTGGACCGTGGGCCGCTGGTTGGTGCACAGAGCCACCGGGTTGATGACCCCGTCCTTGATCACAGTGGACTGGATCTTCGGTGCGGTCACCCAACTCGGCGTCAGCAACACCGACGGAACCGCGACGTGTGACACGGTGTCCTCGGTGTGGCCGTTCACCAGTCCGGCCGGCGGTGTCTTGCCCGCCGCCAGGTAGAACGCCAGTGTGGCGGCCGCCTGGGCCTCGAGCCAGATGGGCTTGTAGACGGTGCCGCACTGGTAGCCCGCCAGAATGTTCTGGAAGCCCGTCAGCGTGGCGTCCTGGCCGGTGAAGGGAATCTTCCTCGGCTTGAGGCCCTTGCCCTGCAGGTACGAGATGATCGGCGCCGCGTTCTCGTCATTCGGCGTCACGACGGCGTTGATGTTCGGGTGCGCCGAGTAGGCGCCCTGGAAGTCGGTCAGCGCGACCGACGGCGTCCAGGTACCGGTGCTCTCGTTGATCGTGTTGGCCGTGTTCGGAGCGCCCTCACCCGGGTGGAACCCCTTGTGCTTCAACACCGCGTTGTAGCCCTGGCCGAACAGCGTCGCGTTGTTGTCCGTGGTCGCACCGTACATGACGTACATCACCGGCTTCTTCACGTGCCAGGCATTGAGGCAGCTCAACATGCCCTGGCCGATCAACTGACCGACGCGGACGTTGTTGAAGCTCACGTAGTACTGGCGCGATCCACCCAGTGTCAGGCGGTCGTAGTCGATCACCTTGACGCCGGCCTTGGCGGCGGCCGCCTCGATCGAGGCTCCCGTCGACGCGTCCAGCGGGTCAACGAGCAGGACCTTGGCGCCGTTGGCGATCATGGCCTGCGCGTCGGTGATCTCCGTGGCGTCCGAGCCCTGCGCCTTCTGGATGCTGAACTCCGAGGTCGAAAGCCCCGCGTCGGTGAACGCCGTCGCCAAGTCCGGCGCGTCGAACTCGACGTAGCGCGTGGACGTGACCTCATCGGGCAGAATCACACCGATCGCCAGCTTCGTGCCTGCTCCGTTGGGCGCCCATCCGGGAATCTGCTTGACGATGTTCTGAATCGTGCTGCTGAACATCGTCGAGTAGTTCGACTTAAAGGACGCTACGGAAAGCCCCGCGGCTCCGGCCGGGCTCGCCGCCGGCAGCGCTGCGGCCATGAAGCTGCCGGCCAGTGCTACGGCCGCGACCGCTCTTGCTGTTCTAAATTTCATATTCTCCCCAACCCTTCGGTGGTGCCCCGCGGCACCCTTGCGTTTCACTGCGTGAACGCCGCGTGAACGCGGGGTCCACGACGAACGTAGCACGGTGCTCCGCACTCGCACGGGCACCGCGGCTAAACCTAACAAAAAAACTCCAGCCCGTCCGACGACGTTCGCGCTCACCTCCACCTAGCCACGAGGCGCCGGCGCCGGGCGTCCACTCGCGGCGAGCACCCACTCGAGCGTCGCCACGATGGCCACGCTCTCGTCGAGCGTCATCGCCGAGCTCTCCCGTCGTCCCTCGAGCACGCAGCGCGTCACCTCCGCGGCCTCGTAGTGCAGGCCACGACCCAACGTGACGAAGTCGTGACGCGTGCGCGTCCCGTCGCGCGTCACGACGTCAAAGGAACTGGGCGCGTAGAAGTCACCCTCGACGTCGATGCGCGCGTCGGTACCGACGATGCTGGCTCGCGTCGCGCTGCGCGCACGCGCGGTGCACGACAGCACCGCGTGGGCCCCCCCGTCGTAGGCGAACAGCATCGACGTCTGCGCGTCGACGCCCGTCGACGCCGCCGTCACCAGAGCGCTGACGCGCGAGGGTGCGCCGAGCACCATCGACGCGAAGGACACCGGATAGACGCCGAGGTCCAATAGCGCGCCGCCCCCGAGTTCGGGGGCGAAGAGGCGCGACGTGGGATCGGCCTCGAACCACTGCCCGTGGTCGGCTTCGACGGCCACGATCTCACCCAACTCGCCGCGCGCGAGGATCGTGCGAATCGCCTCGACGTGAGGCAGGAACCGCGTCCACATCGCCTCCATGAGAAACAGATTGGAGGACCGCGCCACGTCGACCAGGTCACGTGCCTGGGCGGCGGTCATCGTGAAGGGCTTCTCCACGAGCACGTGCTTGCCGGCCGCGAGGGCGAGACGAGCGTTGTCGTAGTGCAGGGGGTGGGGGGTGGCCACGTAGACCACGTCGACGTCAGGGTCCGCCACCAAGTCGTCGTAGGACCCGTGGGCGTGGTCCACGTCGAACTCACGCGCGAAGGCGGCGGCGCCCACGGGCGTGCGCGACCCGACCGCGACCACGTCGCCCCCGGCCACCAGCGCCAGGTCGCGCGCGAACGTCCGCGCGATCGAACCGGTCCCGATGATGCCCCACCGCAGTGTCGTCATCTCGTCTCCTCGCCCTCACGATAGCCACGCCGACCAGAGCCACCGCGCCCGATCCGCGCGTCGGTCCCGGGGGCGCCCCGTAGAGTCGAGGGGTGCCACTGCTGCGCGATGTCCGAGACCAGTTGGGGTCGCCGTACCTACGCGAGCACGCCGACAACCCGGTGCAGTGGTGGGCGTGGGGCGCCGACGCCCTGGCCGCGGCCGCTGCGCGCGACCAGCCGATCTTCCTGTCCATCGGCTACGCCGCCTGTCACTGGTGCCACGTCATGGCCCACGAGTCGTTCACGCAGCCGGCGATCGCGACACTGCTCAACGAGTCCTTCGTGTCGATCAAGGTGGATCGCGAGGAGCGACCCGACGTCGACGCCCTCTACATGAGCGCCGCCCAACTGATGACGGGTCGCGGGGGCTGGCCCCTCTCGGTCTTCCTCCTGCCCGACGGTCGCCCGTTCATGGCCGGTACCTACTATCCACCCGACGACCGCGGCGGCGAGATCGGCTTCCCCCGACTCCTGCGAGCACTGGCCAACGCGTGGGTGGTCCAGCGTGACGCGGTCGCCGCGCAGGCCGACGAGCTGATGGACGCGCTCACGCACGACGTCACCTTCGCCGATCACCTGGTGAGTGCCCCGGCCACCGCGCTCGACCTGGTCGCCGCGCGCTCACGGCTACGAGATCGCCTGATTCGCCTGTGCGACGCCGACGGCGGCTTCGGACCTTCCCCCAAGTTTCCGCGCGCGCGCCTGATCGACGCCCTCAGCGAGTTCCACGACGACGAGGCGCAAGCCGCCGTCACCCGCACGCTCGACGCCATGGCCCGGCGCGGGCTCTACGACCATCTCGACGCCGGCTTCGCGCGCTACAGCGTCGACGCCGCGTGGCGCGTGCCGCACTTCGAGAAGATGCTCAGCGACCAAGCGCTCCTCGCGCGGACGTACTTCTGGGCCGCGCGGCGCGTCGCGGGGCACCCGCAGTGGCACGAGGTCGCTCGCGCGACCCTGCAGTTCTGCCTCGACGAGCTCGCCACCCCCGACGGACTGGCCTCCTCCCTGGACGCCGACGCCGGTGGCGTCGAGGGATCGCACGTCACGTGGCGCCCGGAGGAGGTGGGCGACGCCCTCCGAGCCGCCGGGCTCGCCGACGACATCCCGCGAGCCCTCGCGCGTTGGTCGATCCCCTCGTCCGCCGCGCTGGACGGGCGCACGGTCCCCGCCGTAGCCGAGGGGGAGCCGCTTCTCACTCCCGACTCCTTGCTCGCCGCGCGCGCGGCCCTGCGCGAGTGGCGCGCGCGCCGGCCCCAGCCGCGCCGGGACGACAAGGTGGTACTCGAGTGGAACGCCTACTTCGCGAGTGCCTGCCTGGCCAGCAACGAGGGACCGCTGATCGCCTACGCTCTCGACCTGCTCACTTCGCTGGCGACGACCCACCGCCACGGCGCCCAGTGGTGGCGGACCCAGTTCACTGACGTGCACGCCACCGCCGCGGACGTCGCGGCACTGGGCGACGCCATGGTGGACGCCTACGAGGCGACCGGATCCGACGAGTGGCTGACCCGCGCCGTCGATCTAGCGAACTACCTGTTCGCGCACCACTGGGACGGCGACGTGCCCAGTGCGGCGAACCCCCACGTCGGGCACGGCGTGTTCACATCGAGCGACCTCGCCGACGACCTCCCCCTTCGACCCAAGGACCTGTTCGATGGCGTGACGCCCTCCAGCCACGGCCTGAGCGCGCGCCTGAGCGCGCGCCTCGCGTTGTGCACGGGTGACCCGGACTGGACCGCGCGCGCACACCGGCTGAGCGAACTGGTCGGCGGGCTGCTGCGCGACCACCCCGACCTCGTCGTCGACTCGCTCGACGCGGCGGGCTTCACCCTCGAAGGCGTGGAGATCGTCGTACCCGGCGCCGCCCATCCCCTCAGTGACCACGTACGATGGAGGGCCGTGCCCCGCAGCGTCCTCGTCGTCGGAACTGGCTCCTCGCCACTGCTGATCGGTCGCACGACCGGCGTGGCCTACGTGTGCCGGGCGGGCGTGTGCGCCCGCCCCGTCCAGTCCGTGACGGACTTGGACGAGCAACTACGAGCCCTCGAGGCGTGATGGCCTGGACCCGAGACCCCGGCGCGCGTGCGATCAAGCAACTGGTCGAGCAGACGGCCCAGCGTCCGGTGGTGGACCTGACCCCGGGCGCGACGATGACCGGTCTCGTCCTGGGGTCCACCGACGAGTCGACCACCGTCATCGACCTCGCCAGTCAGGCGATCGTGCGCTGGCGCGTTCCCTGGCCCGTGGGCATCGAGACCGACCTCGCCCGCTTCGACGTCGTCGAGGGAGTCCTCGCCGAGGACATCGAGCGCACCGACCTCGCCCAACCGGAATCCGTCACCCTGGCCGACCTGCCGCGCCGGCTCGGCACCTACCACGGTCGTCGCGTGCGCAAGTGGCTCTACACCCTCTCCACGCCCGCCGACGGTCCACTCTTCGGCTTTCGCGGACCGAGCGCGCCCTACTGGGAGTTCCGCGGCGAGCGGCCCAGCGTGGCGCTCATCGCGGCGGACCGCGGCCCGCAACTGTTGCGGCGCCTCGACGACGGGTCCACCTGGGTCCGCTTCGGCTGGTTCGGCGATGACGTCTGGCTCGTCTGCGAGGACCGCCACGCGATCCGCACGATGGAGGCCACTCGGCGCACCTCGCTGGCCGGCAAGGAGTTGGCGACCTCCCTCGGCTTTCGACCCGCCTACGTCCTCACGACCCTGTCCAACCCCATCGACGGGCACTGCTACAAGAGCTGC
>JAJZYE010000212.1 GCA_021806055.1 Actinomycetes bacterium
GAACCCTCGAGTCGTTCCCCGGCGTGGAGTTGCACCGGACTGGTCGCGTGGCCCTCCCTAGACTTGGGCGAACGGCCACGGCCTAGGAGAGAAGAGGAACGATTCCGATGACCACGATGTACTACGAGAAGGACGCCGATCCCGAGGTTCTCCGGGGCCGCAAGATCGCGGTGCTGGGCTACGGCTCCCAGGGCCACGCCCACGCCCTGAACCTTCACGACAGCGGCTTCGACGTACGCGTCGGGCTGCGTCCCGAGTCGTCCTCGGTGCTGAAGGCGGAGGAGGCCGGCCTACGGGTCCTGGGAATCGCGGACGCGACTGCCGAGGCTGACGTGATCATGGTGCTGCTGCCCGACACCGAGCAGCAGCGGATCTACGACCTGGAGATCGCGCCGCACCTGTCGGCGGGCAAGTGTCTGCTCTTCGCGCACGGCTTTAATATTCGCTTCGACCTCATCACGCCGCCCGCCGACGTCGACGTGGCGATGGTGGCGCCCAAGGGGCCGGGACACCTGGTGCGCCGCACCTACCTCGAGGGCGGGGGCGTGCCCTCGCTGATCGCGGTCCACCAGGACGCGACCGGCACGGCTCACGCCCTGGCGCTGGCCTACGCGCACGGCATCGGGGCGACGCGCGCCGGCGTCCTCGAAACCACTTTCACCGAGGAGACCGAGACGGACCTGTTCGGTGAGCAGGCCGTGCTGTGTGGCGGGGTGAGCGCCCTGGTGACCGCCGGCTACGAGACGTTGGTCGAGGCCGGCTACCAGCCCGAGAGCGCGTACTTCGAGTGCCTGCACGAGCTGAAGCTCATCGTCGACCTGATGTACGAGGAGGGGATCACCGGCATGCGCTTCAGCGTCTCGGACACCGCCGAGTACGGCGACCTGACGCGCGGCTCGCGCATCATCACCGCCGCCGTCAAGGACGAGATGAAGAAGGTGCTCACCGAGATCCAGGACGGAACCTTCGCCGCGGAGTGGATCGAGGAGAACCGGATCGGGCGGCCCCGGTACCGCGAGCTGCGCGACGCGGGCAAGCGCCACCCGATCGAGGCGATCGGCACACGGCTGCGGGCCATGATGCCCTTCGTGTCGGCCGGCAAGCAGAAGGTGAGCGAAGTCTCGGGGGGCGACACCGATTAGGAGCCGGCTCGGGCGCGTTCGCCGCGTGGCGGTGGTGCTAGTGGTGGGCATGGCGCTCTCGGGGTGCGCGACGGCGGCGCGCGGGGCGCCGCCGCGTGACCCGCACACCGTTGGCGCACTGGTGCGCGTGGCGCGCGCCTTCAACCGCGACTACCAGGAGAACCGCGACGGACTGGTCTACGACCGATGGGATCGCGCGAGTCAGGCGATCATCAGCCGACGCGACTACGTGCGCCGTCACCGGGAGTGCCCGACGGCCCCGGGCCCGGCGACAGTGGAGGGCGCTCGCGCCCGCGCGCACGGCTACTGGATCGTGGGCTACGAGATCGGCGGCGTGGCTCTGACGGACTACTGGCACTACCAGGACGGGCGGTGGGTCTTCAACCTCGCGCGCAGCAACCCGAGCGCCGTGGCGCTCTACCGGCTCCCGTTCGCCGCGTACGCGCGCGCGGTGGGGTGTCAGCCCTGACGTCGCTCGGCGTCTCGGATTACGCCACGTAGGAGCCCGGGGAAGACGACGCCGTGGAACGGCAGGACCGCGTACCAGTAGAGACGGCCGCCGAGCCCCCGCGGACGGAAGCGCGCCCGTTGGATCACCCGGGCTCCCGTCTGGTCGGCGTCGACGCGCCATTCGAGCCAGGCCTGACCCGGTAGGATCATCTCCGCGTGCAGGGTCAGGCGATGCGGAGCCTCGAGCCGTTCGACCCGCCAGAAGTCCACGTGGTCACCGACGCGCAGGTCGCTCGGATCGCGGCGACCGCGCCGCAGGCCCGGTCCACCCCACACGCGGTCCACCAGTCCGCGCACGCGCCACAGCAGCTCGCCGTAGTACCAACCTCGCTCACCCCCGAGCTCGCACAGCACGGCGAAGACCGCCGCGGGCGCGGCGGTCGTGTGGGCGCGCCGTACGTCGCGCAGCTCCGTCCCGCCCGCCCACGACGGGTCCGTGGCGTCGGCCCGAAAGGGGGCGAGGTCGGCGTCACTGAACGTGGTGGCCACGGTGCGCCGGGCAGTCGCCGTGAGGGCGAGCCGCACGGCCTCACGCAGGTCGTGGCGCGGGGGGCCAAATAGTGTCGCCGCGCGGTCGTCGCGAACGACCACCTCGTTCACGAGGCTGTCCACCAAGGGACGCGCCAGGGCCGTCGGCACCGGGGTCACCAGTCCGACCCAGTGGCTCGAGAGGCGCGGTGAGAGGACCGGAACCGGGAGCAGGATCCGGCGACGTAACCCGGCCTCGGCGGCGTAGATCGCCATCATCTGCGCGTACGAGACGACGTCGGGCCCGCCGATCTCGATGACGCCGCGCACGCCGTCGGGCGCGTGGGCCGCCGCCACCAAGTACGAGAGGACGTCGGCGATCGCGATCGGCTGGCAGCGTGTGGCGACCCACCGAGGCGTCACCATGATCGGGAGCACTTCGACGAGGTAACGCAGCATTTCGAAGCTGGCCGAGCCTGATCCGATGATCACCGCCGCTCGCAGCTCGAGGACCGGCACGGACCCGCGAGCGAGCGCCGCGCCGACGGCGTGGCGGCTGGTGAGGTGCGCGCTCAGGCCATCCCCGTCGTCACCCAGACCGCCGAGATATACGATGCGCCGTACGCCCGCGGCCTCGGCGGCGCGGCGAAAACTCTCGGCGTCGCGGGTCTCCTTAGCGACCCAGTCGGGGCCGTCGCCGATCCCGTGCACGAGGTAGTAGGCGACGTCGACGTCGGCCAGCGCCGCGTCCAGGGGCCCTTCGACCGAGCCGCGCACGACCTCGACGCGATCGACCCAGGCCGCGCGGGTGAGCTTGGCGGGCGTGCGCGCGAGGCAGCGCACCGTGACGCCGTCGTCCAGTAGGCGCGGCACGAGGCGGCCCCCGACGTAGCCCGAGGCCCCGGTGACCAGTGCCCGCATCAGGCCCTAGTCGTGACGTGGGCGAGCGTTCAGAGTGCACCCACCACGTAGTTGATGCTGGCGCAGAGCGCGGCCACGTCCTCGGGGTCAACGCTGGGAAACATCGCCACGCGCAGCTGGTTGCGGCCGAGCTTGCGGTAGGGCTCGGTGTCGACGATGCCGTTGGCTCGCAGGACCTTCGCCACTACCGCGGCGTCGACGTCATCGTGGAAGTCGATGGTT
>JAJZYE010000213.1 GCA_021806055.1 Actinomycetes bacterium
GCGCCGCGAAGAAGAACTGGGTCACCGCGAAGTCCGCGGCGCGCAACTTGGCGGCCAGGTGACGGCGGTCACTGGCCCGATCGACCGAGCGGGGATGGCCGAGCGGGTGCGCGGCCACGCCGATCGAGAACGTCCCCACCTCGCGCGCCATCTCCACCAACTCGAGCGCGTAGCGCGGCGAGGCGGGCGACAGCGCGACGTCGTCGGTGACGTCGCCACCCAGGGCCATGACGTTCTCCACACCCGCGCGCGCGTACTCGGCCAGGATCTCGCGCAGCTCGTCGGGCGTGTGGCCCACGCACGTTAGGTGGGCGACCGCGGTCAGGCGTCCCTCGCGCTGGATCTGGGTGACGAGGGCGAGGGTGCGCTGGCGCGAGGCGGGGCCGCCGCGGTAGGTGACCGACACGAAGGACGGGTCGAGGGGCTCGAGGTCGTGCAAGGTCGCCGCGAGCCGGAGGCTCTCGGTGTCGGACTTGGGCGGGAAGAACTCGAAGGAGCGGGTCAGACCCGCCGCGAGTAGGGCGTCAACGCGCACGCACTCAACTCGCCCTTCCGAAATCGTCCTGGTAGCGCACGATGTCGTCCTCGCCGAAGTAGGTGCCGGTCTGCACCTCGATGAAGACCACAGGGGCGTCCGAGTGGTTCTCCACCCGGTGCTTCTCGCCCACGGCCACGTCGACGCTGTCGCCGGGCCCGACCTCGCGTGCGACGTCGTCGAGAACCACCGTGGCCCGGCCACTCACGAAGAACCAGTGCTCCGCACGCCGGGTGTGACTCTGGTAGCTCAGGCGTCGACCCGGCGCCACGACGATCCGCTTGACCTTGTGGTCGGCCATCTCGTCGTCGAGCACCGTGTAACTGCCCCACGGCCGCTCGTCGTGCTCGCGGCCCCGCTCGTCCGTCGTCGTCATGGTGAAACCCTCTCCGCCGCCAGCACCGCGTTACGCACCAGCATGGCACGCGTCATGGGTCCCACGCCACCCAGGCGGGGCGTGATCCATCCGGCCACGTCGGCCACGTCGTCGGCCACGTCGCTCAGCAGGCGCCGACCCGACCAGCTGGTCCCGGCTCCCACCACCGCGGCGCCGGGCGTGACCATGTCCGCGGTGACCAGCCCGGCCACGCCCGCCGCCGCCACCACGACGTCGCCCAGGCGCGTGAGCGCCCCGAGGTCCGCCACCCCCGTGTGCACCACCGTCACGGCCGCGTTGCACCCGGGTCGCTTGAGCGCGAGCAGCAGCGCCAGGGGTCGGCCGATGGTCAGGCCCCGACCGATGATCACCACGTGACGGCCCTCGACGGGTACGTGGTGCGCCGCCAGCAACTCGACAATCCCGGCCGGCGTGCACGGCAGCGGGCCGGGGACGCCCATCACCAGGCGTCCCAGGTTGGTCGGGTGCAGCCCGTCGACGTCCTTGGCCGGGTCCACGCGCCACAGCACCCGCTCCTCGTCGATCCCCGCGGGCAGGGGAAGTTGGACGAGGATCGCGTGCACGCGCTCGTCGGCGTTCATCGCGTCCACGGCCTCCTCGATCTCGCGCTGGGAGGCGGTCGCGGGCAGGTGCACGCCGTAGGAGGCGATGCCCACCTCCTCGCAGTCGGCGTGCTTCATCGCCACGTACCGCGCGCTCGGGCCGTCGTCACCCACCAGCACCGTTCCCAGCCCGACCGGTCGTCCGGCGTCGGCCAGGCGCGCCGCGCGCACGCGCAGCTCGTCCTTGATCGACGAGGCGAGCCGCTCGCCGTCCAGTAGTTCAGCCATCCGCCCCCCCTAGTGCCGGAAGTGACGCTCACCAGTGAGCATCATGACGATCCCCGCGGCGTCGGCGGCGGCGATCACCTCGCCGTCGCGAACCGACCCGCCGGGCTGGACCACCGCCACGACGCCCGCCGCCACCAGCGACTCCAGGCCGTCGGCGAAGGGGAAGAAGGCGTCCGACGCCGCGGCGCCACCGCGGGCGCGCTGCCCGGCCTTGGCGACCGCCACGTCGGCGGCGACCACGCGCGACTGCTGACCCGCGCCGACGCCCACGGCGACCTCGTCGCGGGCGATCACGATCGCGTTGGAGGTCGTGCGCGCGCACACCCGCCACGCGACCACCAGGTCGCGCCACTGCGCGTCGCTGGGCGAGGTGCGCGTCACGCAGCGCCACTGGTCGGGGGGCGTGCGCAGCTCGTCGGCCTCCTGGACCAGGGCGGTCGCCCCCATCGTGCGCACCGACAGCCCGAGCGGCTCGGGCGAGCCCGCGCTGAGCAGGCGCGTAGCCTTGCGCCGCGCCCGCAGTCGCGCCAGGGCGTCGTCGTCGTAGGAGGCGGCGATGATCACGTCGGCCTGGGGGCCCGCGGCGATCAGCGTGGCCAGCTGGTCGTCGAGGTGGCCCCCGACGGCCACCACACCGCCGAAGGCGCTCTGGGGGTCCGCGTCCAGTGCCGCCGCGAAGGCGTCGGCGAAGGTGGCCCCCACCGCGGCCCCGGCGGCGTTGGCGTGCTTGATGATGGCGACCGCCCGGCGCCCGGGGGCGTCGGCCGCGAGCTCGTGGACCAGGCGCCAGGCCGCGTCGGCGTCGAAGAGGTTCAGGTACGACAGCGCGCTGCCGGCGTGCTGGACGACCCCATCCCACCAGGGGGACTCCCCGGCCACCCGGTAGCGGGCCCCGACCTGGTGGGGGTTCTCGCCGTAGCGCAGGACGTCGCGGCGCTCGAGCGTGAGGTGCAGGGTCGGGGCCAGGGCCGGCTCCGCGGGCGCGCCGATCGCGCCACCGGCGTCGAGCCAGCGCACGATCTCGGCGTCGTAGGCACCGGTGTGCGCGAAGGCGGCGCGCGCCAGGTCGTGACGCGTCGCCGCGCTGAGCGACCCGTTCGCGGTCAGCTCGTCGAGCACCGCCGCGTACTGGGCGGGGCTGGTCAGCACCCCCACGTGCGCGTGGTTCTTGGCTGCGGCGCGCACCATGGTCGGCCCGCCCACGTCGATCAGCTCAATCGAGGGGTTCGAGGCGAAGGGGTAGAGGTTGCACACCACCAGATCGATCGCCGTGAACCCCTCGCGCGCCAGGTCCGCCAGGTGCGACGCCTCGTCGCGATCGGCGAGGATCCCCGCGTGGATCGCGGGGTGCAGGGTCTTGACGCGACCGTCGAGCATCTCGGGCGAGCCGGTCACCTGGGCCACGTCGAGGTGCGCCACGCCGGCCGCGGTCAGCACCGCCGCGGTTCCCCCCGAGGCGATCAGCTCCACGTCC
>JAJZYE010000214.1 GCA_021806055.1 Actinomycetes bacterium
CGACGCGACCGAACGACGCGTCGCCGCCCGCTTCATGGAGGTGTACGCCGCCTTCCTCTCCCACGCTGACGAGCAGCTCGGCCGCGTTCTCGCCTTCCTCGACGAGATCGGCGACGCCGACGACACGCTGGTGGTGGTGGTGTCCGACAATGGCGCGAGCGCCGAGGGTGGCCCGGACGGGTCCCTCAACGACGTGCGCCTCACCAACCTCGATCCCGCCACCACGGCCGAGATGGCCACACGCCTCGACGAGATCGGAACCGCCTCGACCCACAACAACTACCCGTGGGGCTGGACAATGGCGGGCAATACCCCCTTTCGCCGCTGGAAGCGCGAGGTGCACCAGGGTGGCATCGCTGACCCCTGCGTCGTGCACTGGCCGCGCGGCGGCGTCGCGCGGGGAGCGATTCGTCACCAGTTCACCCACGCGATTGACGTCGCGCCCACCATCGTCGAGCTGGTCGGCGCGACCTGGCCCCGCCAGATCGACGGCGTCACCCAAAGCCCCGTCGACGGCGTCAGTTTCGCCTACCTCGTGGGCGAGGACGGCGCGACGGCTCGCGAGCGCCACGAGACCCAGTACTTCGAAATGTTCGGCTCGCGGGCGATCTACCACCAGGGGTGGAAGGCCGTGACCTTCCACCCGGTCGGTCCGCTCTACGACGACCAGGACCCCAACGCGTCCTTCGACGATGACGTCTGGGAGCTCTACCGAGTCAGCGACGACCTCTCGGAGACCCGCGACCTGGCGACCGCGCACCCGGAGCGCCTTCGCGACATGGTGGCACTCTGGTGGCGTGAGGCCGCACGCAACGACGTCCTACCCCTGGACAACCGCGTGCTGTGGGCGCTGGTGCACCCGCAGCCCGATCCGCGTGCACCGCGCGACCGGTTCCGTTACTTTCCCGGCGCGTCGCCCGTACCCGAGCCGGTGGCGGCGAACGTGCGCAATCGCTCCCACGCGTTGGTCGTCGAGGTCTCGATCGACGACCCGCTCGCCACCAACGGCGTGCTCCTCGCACTGGGCTCGTCGCTCGGCGGCTGGTCCCTGCACGTGGTGGATGGCCGTCTTCGCTACGTGCACAACCTCTACGGCAAGGAGCGCCACACCATTGAGGCCCATCGCCTCCTATCCACGGGTGATCACGAAGTGCGCTACGAGTTCACGAAGGATGAGGCTCTCGGCGGGTTCGGCGTTTTACGATGCGACGGTGAGGAGATCGGGTCCGGGACGATTGAACGCTTCACCCCGTCAGGGTTCAACGGCGTCGGGGCGGGACTCACCTGCGGCTACGAGTGGGGTCCGGCGATCGGCGTCGGCTACCGTGCGCCCTTTCCCTTCAACGGCATCATCCGACGCGCGCACGTGGTGACGACCGGGCCCGTGGTACGTAATCCACTCGCCGAGCTCGACGCGATACTGTCCCAGCAGTGACGACGTCGACGAGCCCACTCGCCGGAGTCGCCGCGACCCGGAACGACGCCACCATCGCCCCCGTCGTCGGCGCGCGCGCGTGATGCGAGGTCACGAAGACGGTGACGCCGCCGAGCCGGCGTGTGAACAACGCGACGCGGTCGCCGCCACCCTCGCCCGACACGGGTCCGAAGCGGGTCACTACAGTGTGCTCGGCCCGGACCCGTGGCGCGTCATCTGGAGTGAGGATCGACGCGGCTTCGTCGCCTTCCTCCAGACCCCCCGGATCGTGCTGGCGTGGCGTTCGCCGGTCGCCGCGCCCGACGCGCAGCCCGCTCTGGTCGACCGACTCATCACCTACGCGCGAGCCCGACGCGTCCCGCTCATCGCCGTACCTGTCAACGCCGCCACGGCGCAGGCGGCTCGTCGCGGCGGACTGCGCACGACCTGGATCGGCAGTGAGGCAACGGTCGATCTGAGCCAATGGTCACTGGACGGCACCGTCCGGCAGAAGGTGCGGTGGGCGTGCAACTACGGGCGCCGAGCCGGACTGCACTGGCGTGAGGCCTTCCCACGGACGTCGCTCGCTGACTACAGAGCCCTCGCCACCGTGCAGGAGCGGTGGAAGTCCGAGCGGCCCGCGCGGCGCACAGCGTCCTTCCTGCGCACGGACTTCACCGACTTGCTCGAGTGGCGTCGCTACTTCGTGGCTGAGCGTAACGGGGACGTGGTGGCGTCGCTGTCGTGCACGCCGATCAACGCCCTCGACTGGTACATCCAGGACCTCGTGCGCGTCCCCACGGCGCCGCGCGGCGCCCTCGAGGGGGCCATCGCCCTGGCACTGTCGACGCTCCGCGACGACGGCTTCTCACACGCCTCCCACGGACCCCTAGCCTTCTGGCACCCTCACCGCGAACCCGAACCCGATCAGCGACTCGGAGTCCTGGGCAGTCGCGTCGTGCGCTCCTTCGACCGGCGCTACCAGTTTCAGGCCATCAACCAGTTCCGCGTCAAGTTTGTCCCCGATCGCGTGGAGTCGCTCTACGTGGCGTGGTCGCGTCGCGCCACGTCACCTCTGGCGGTCCGCTCGCTCACCAGGCTGCTCACTGGCTCGGCCGACGACGACCACGCCCCCTAGGATGAGCGGGACCCGACGGGCTGTCGCACGTGGCCGAGGCGACCACCGACCAGTGCCGCAGCGAGCGATCCCACCTCGCGCCTCTGATCAGCGTCGAAGCGCAGACTGACGAGCACGCCGCCGTCACCCACGCTCTGCCGCGAACGCTCCAGCGCGCGAATCGTCGTCTCGCCCTCCCCCTCGATCCCCACGACGAGCACGTGTGGCGCGAATGGCGGTGGTACCGCACAGCGCACGAGTGCACCGCCGACCGACACGTCCACCAATTCGCCGACACCGTCGTCCAGGCGCACTCGACCACTCACGCGCACGCGCACCGCGCTGCGCCGATCAGTCGCGAAGCGTTCGGACCGGATCCGTGCCAGGGCCGCCACCAGGAGCCCGCCGTTGACGACGGCCCACAACGCCGCACCGTCGGCGGTCCAGGGAACGGCGTACGTAACCGGGGTCAGTCCCGCGCGCGTCAGCGCGTAGAACGCCAGCGCCGCGATCGTCGCCGCCACCAGGAGCCACAGGAGCCACGGGGCGCTAGCGCGGCGCCGTGTGGCGGCGCCAGCCTTGGGGGTCACGGCGAAGTGGCGCACCCCCGGGCGTAGGTGGAACAGGGTGGCCGTGATGATCGCCTGCATT
>JAJZYE010000215.1 GCA_021806055.1 Actinomycetes bacterium
CGGCGCCGACGCGGTCATGATCGGCTCACCGCTCACCAGCGCGATCGAGGCGCCCGCGCGGGGGTACCACTGGGGCATGGCGACCTTCCACCCGACGCTGCCGCGCGGCACACGTGTGCGCACCCAAGTGCGCGGTACGCTGCGCGAGATCCTGCTGGGCCCGGCCCACGAGAACGACGGGCGCCTGAACCTCTTCGGTGCGCTGCGCACCTCGATGGCGACCTGCGGCTACGAGAGCGTCAAGGAGTTCCAGAAGGCGGAGGTCATGCTCGCCCCGTCGCTGCAGACCGAGGGCAAGGCCCTGCAGCGCTCCCAGGGTGTGGGCATGGGGCATTGAAGCCCGTCCTCGTCGTCGACTTCGGCGCCCAGTACGCGCAGTTGATCGCCCGACGCGTGCGTGAGGCGCACGCGTACTCCGAGATCGTGCCGTCATCGATCGACGCGGCCGAGCTGATTCGGCGCGCGCCCGCCGCGATCATCCTGTCCGGTGGTCCGCGTTCGGTGTACGAGACGCCCGCGCCGTCGCTCGACCCCGCCATCTACGACCTGGGGATTCCCATCCTGGGGATTTGCTACGGCGCGCAGCTGATGGCCCGCCAGCTGGGTGGCGAGGTCGCACGCACCGGGGTCGGTGAGTACGGCCGCACCGAGGTCACGCGCGTGGGTGAGGCGACGCTGCTGGCCGGCTGGCCCGACGCCAGCACCTGCTGGATGAGTCACGGCGACGCGATCACGCGCGCACCCGAGGGCTTCGCGGTGACCGCCTCGACGCGCGAGGCGCCGGTGGCGGCGATGGAGAACCCCGCGCGGGGTCTGTACGCCACGCAGTTCCACCCTGAGGTGGTGCACACGGAGCGCGGCCAGGAGCTGATCGCGCACTTCGTGCACCACGTGGCCGGCGTGGCGCCGACCTGGACCAGCGCCTCGATCATCGACGAGCAGGTGGCGGCGATCCGCACGCGCGTGGGCGACGACACCGTGCTGTGCGCGCTGTCGGGGGGCGTGGACTCGGCGGTGGCGGCCGCGCTGGTGACCCGGGCCGTCGGACGCCAGCTGACCTGCGTCTTCGTCGACACCGGCCTGATGCGCGAGGGTGAGGGCGGGCAGATCGAGGCGACGTTCACGCGCCAGTTCGGCGTCCCCCTGGTGCACGTGCGCGCCCAGGATCGCTTCTTCGCCGCCCTGGCGGGAGTGTCGGACCCGGAGGCGAAGCGCAAGATCATCGGTGAGCTGTTCATCCGTGAGTTCGAGACCGTCGCGCGCGAGCTCAACGCCGACGGCCACGGGCCGCGTTTCCTGGTCCAGGGCACGCTGTACCCCGACGTCATCGAGTCGGGCTCGGGTCACGCGGCCACGATCAAGAGCCACCACAACGTCGGGGGCCTGCCCGAGGACCTCTCCTTCGAGCTGATCGAGCCCCTGCGCTCGTTGTTCAAGGACGAGGTGCGTCGGGTGGGCGAGGAGTTGGGCCTGCCCGAGGAGATCGTGTGGCGCCAGCCCTTCCCGGGGCCGGGTCTCGCGGTGCGCGTCATCGGGGAGGTGACGCCCGAGCGAGTGGCCATCGTACGCCGCGCCGACGCCGTAGTGAGTGACGAGATCACCCGCGCCGGGATGTACCGCGAGCTCTGGCAGAGCTTCGCCGTGTTACCGGCGCTGCGTACGGTGGGGGTGATGGGCGACGCGCGCACCTACGCCTACCCGATCATCATCCGGGCGGTCACGAGCGACGACGCCATGACCGCCGACTGGGCTCGACTGCCCTACGAGGTCGTCGAGCGCATCGCCAACCGGCTGATCCGCGAGGTTGAGGGCGTCAACCGCGTGGCCCTGGACGTCACCAGCAAGCCGCCGGGCACCATCGAGTGGGAGTGATCGTGGTGGGGGCGCTCGGGTGGGAGTGAGAGGCTCCTTCTCCGACGAGGCGCTCTGGGGCTCGCTCGATAACACACCGCGCACGAACCCCGACGCGCTGCTCGAGGACCTCACCGAGCCCCAGCGACGTGCGGTCACCCAGCGCGGCGGCCCGTTGCTGGTGGTCGCGGGGGCGGGATCGGGCAAGACGCGGGTCCTGACGCGACGCGTGGCGCACCTGCTGGCGACCGGTGACGCCCAGCCGCACCAGATCATGGCGATCACCTTCACCAACAAGGCGGCGGACGAGATGCGCCGGCGCGTGGTCGAGCTGGTGGGCCCCTCGGCCGATCGTATGTGGGTCTCGACGTTCCACTCCGCGGCGCTGCGGATGCTGCGCGCGCACGCCGACGTGCTCGGCTACCAGCGCGGTTTCACCATCTACGACGCGGGCGACGCCCAGAGCACGGTCGAGCGGATCATGCGCGAGCTCAATCTCGACCCCAAGCGCCTCTCCCCGCGCAGCGTGGCCGCCGCGATCTCGGCGGCCAAGAACGAGATGCTGAGCCCCGCGGCCTACCACGACGCCACCGCCGACGACCCCGTGCACCGGCGCGTGGCCGAGGTCTACCGGCTCTACCAGGAGCGCCTGCGCCTCGCCAACGCCATGGATTTCGACGACCTCCTGGTTAACGCGCTGGCGATGCTGCGCGCCGACGAGGCCGTGCGCGAGGGCTACCAGCGCCGCTTCACCCACCTGCTGGTGGACGAGTTCCAGGACACCAACGGGGTGCAGAACGAGTTGGTGATGCTGCTGGCCGCCGAGCACGGCAACCTGTGCGTGGTCGGCGACGCCGACCAGTCGATCTACCGCTTCCGCGCGGCGGATGTGCGCAACATCCTGCAGTTCGAGGAGCGCTTCCCCCACGCCGACGTGGTGGTGCTCGAGCAGAACTTTCGCTCCACCCAGACCATCCTCGACGCGGCCAACGCCGTCATCGCCCGCAATCCCGGCCGCCGGGCGAAGCAGCTGTTCAGCGAGGGCCTGCGCGGGGGGCCGATCCGGCTCTACCGCGCCGGTGACGAGTACGACGAGGGGCGCTGGGTGGCCGCGGAGCTGCGCCGGCTGCGCACCGAGCACGCGGTGGCCTGGCACGAGATGGCGGTCTTCTACCGTACCAACGCCCAGAGCCGGGTGATCGAGGAGGAGATGCTGCGCGCCGGCGTGCCCTACCGGGTGATCGCGGGCCAGCGCTTCTACGATCGCAAGGAGATCAAGCACGCGCTGGCCTACGCGCGCCTGATCGTGAACCCGCGCGACGAGGCG
>JAJZYE010000216.1 GCA_021806055.1 Actinomycetes bacterium
GAGAGCCGCTCGCGGCGGGCGCGAAACACCGTGCCCGATCCGGGAGCCTCGTCGATCGCGCGGACCAGCGAGCCACTGGCGCGCGCCGGTGCCACCACCGTGGTCACCCCCGACCAGGTCGCCATACGCGCCGCGGCGAGCTTCGAGGCCATGCCCCCGCTACCCACACCCGACGTGCTGGCTCCGGCCAACGAGAGGATCGCCGCGTCAAAGCTCGTGACCTCCTCGATCAAGGTGGCCGCCGGGTCGATGCGCGGATCGGCGGTCAGCAGGCCGTCGGTGTCGGTAAGCAGGACGAGGTGCGACGCCGCCACCAGGTTCGCGACCAGCGCCGCCAGGCGATCGTTGTCGCCGAAGCGAATCTCCTCGTCGGCGACGGCGTCGTTCTCGTTGACGATGGGGACGACGCCCAGCGTCTCCAGGGCCCCGAGGGTGCGCCGGGCGTGCAGGTACTGGCCGCGGTGCGAGAAGTCCAGGGGCGCGAGCAGCACCTGCCCGACGCTGGTGGCGCACTCCGCGAACGCGTTGCGCCAGGCGTGCATGAGTAGCGGCTGGCCCACGGCGGACACCGCCTGCAGGGTCACCGCGTCCGTGGGCCGCACGCGACCGGCGCCGACCTCCGCCCAGCCGGCGGTGATCGCTCCCGAGGTCACCACCACGACGAACCACCCTCGCGCTCGAAGATCGACCACGTCCTGGGCGATCTGGACCAGGGTCGGATAGTCCACGTCGCCGCGAAAATCGGTGACCGACGTCGTGCCGATCTTGACGACGGCCCTACGCGTCATCGCCGTCCTGGTCGGCGATGACGTCGTCGAGTCGACCGTGACGTGCCAGGCGCTCGCGACGCGTGGCCCGGTGGTGGCCCCGGTCCAGCCCCGCTCCGCCGTCGTCGCGCCACCACTCGAAGGAGAGCGCGCCCACGTTGACCACGTCGCCCTCGCGCACGCCGGCGCGCCCGAGTAACCGGTCCACGCCGAGGTCGCGCAGGCGACGCACAATCTCCGCCAGCGCCTCGTCGTCGGTGAGGTCCTGGAAGCGCACCGCACGTAGCGCCGGTCGACCCTCCACGCGCCACTCGTGGGGACTGAGGCGCACCACGACCACTTCGTCGGCCACTGGACGGTGCACCACGACCTCGTGCGTAGCCACGGCGGCCTCGCGCTCACGGGCGTCACTCACCATCGCCGCCATCGCCGTGACCAGGGCGCTCACCCCCTCGCCCGTGACCGACGACAGGGTCGCCACGCCGGGCAACTCGTGCGCGGCGACGTCCCCCTTGGAGCCGACGACCAGCCGTGGCCGTTCGAGCAGCTCGGCACGGTACTCGCCGAGCTCGCGCACCAGCACGTCCAGCTGGTCCGGGGGGCTCAGGGGCGCCGACTCGGACAAGTCGATTAGCACGCACAGGACCCGGGCGCGCTCCACGTGGCGCAAGAAGTCGTGGCCGAGCCCGCGTCCCTGCGCCGCCCCCTCGATCAGGCCCGGGATGTCGGCGACGACGAACTCCGTGACGTCTTCGGGCCGCGACGCGCGACGCCCGACCCGCACCACGCCCAGATTGGGCACCAGGGTCGTGAAGGGGTAGTCGGCGATCTTCGGGCGCGCCGCCGAGATCCGCGCGATCAACGTGGACTTGCCCACGTTGGGGAACCCGATCAGCGCCACGTCGGCCTGCAACTTGAGCTCCAGGTCGTACCAGCGCTCCTGGCCCCGCTCGCCCTGCTCGGCGAAGGCCGGCGCCCGTCGGCGATTGGACAGGAAGCGGGCGTTGCCGGCACCCCCCAGGCCACCCTCCGCGGCCAGCCACCGGTCGCCGGCGCCGGCGAGATCGACCAGGACGGTCCCGTCGCGATCGCGCACCACGGTGCCCACGGGCACCTTCACGACCAACTCCTCACCGCGCGCCCCGTGCTGGCGCTTGGACGTACCGTGATGGCCATCGGTCGCGCGGCGAAACGGATGGTCACGAAAACCCAGTAGCGAGGCCTGGTTCGGGTCGGCCACCAACCACACGTCCCCGCCGCGACCGCCATCGCCGCCGTCGGGACCACCCTTGGCGACGTGCGCCTCGCGACGGAAACTCACGCACCCCGCCCCGCCATCACCAGCTTTGGCGTGCAGTTGGGCGGCGTCGACGAAGGATGACACAGCGCCATCCTACGGGGGCGGTCGTGACTAGCCCACCAACTCCTCGACTGCGTCGTCAAAGACCTCCTGATGACGCGCCACCTGCGTCGCGGTGGTGGCCGGGCACATGAGCGCCATGTTGTGGAACGGCGTCAGCAACACCCCGCGGTTCGTGCCGTAGAGGTGCAGGTAGCTCTCGAGGACGGGATCGGCACTGCGAGCCGACTCCCCACCGTTGCGCGGCGCCGGCGACGCGAAGCGGTACTCACAGCGCGCCCCCAGCTGGCGCACCGACCAGGGAAGGCCGACGCGCTCGATCGTCGACGTGACGCCGTCGGCGAAGGATGTCGCCAGCATCTCCATGGGGAGGAAGGCCTCGTCGGTCAGAACCTCGCCCAGCACCGCACGCATCGCCGCCAGACTGAGAGCGTTCCCGGCGAGCGTCCCCCCGACGCCCCCGACGTCCGCGATGTCGACGTCGTCGCGCGCGACCGTGGCCAGCACTCGATCCGCCAGCTCCGCGGTGAGCCCGTAGGCCCCGCACGCCACCCCACCACCCAGGGACTTGCCGATGGTCAGGGCATCGGGGCGCAGCGCGAAACGACGCGTCGCACCCCCCGGACCCGCCGAGAACGTGTGCGTCTCGTCGATCACCAGCAGCGTGCCGGTCGCGTCGCACAGGGCGCGCACGCCCTCGAGGAAGCCCGGCTCGGCCAGGACGATGCCGATGTTGGTCATCGCCGGCTCGGTGAGCACGGCCGCGACGTCCCCGGCCGCCAATTCACGCTCGAGTGCCGCCAGGTCGTTGAACTCGACCACGCGGGTCGTGGTGGTCGGATCCACGGCCGGGCCGACGTTGCCCGGGCGCGACGCGGGTCGCCCGTCGGCGTCGACCACCACGAACGACTCGTCGACCGTGCCGTGGTAGGAGTAGGAGAAGACGAGCACTTTGGGCCGCCCGGTCACGAGCCGGGCCAGGCGCAGCACCCACCGATTGGCGTCGGTGGCCGACAACGTGA
>JAJZYE010000217.1 GCA_021806055.1 Actinomycetes bacterium
GCAGCAATGATCATGATCAGCGTCTTCCTGTCGTTCGTCACGTCGAACCTGGTCGTCGTGAAGCAGCTCGCCGTCGGGCTCTCGGCCGCGGTGTTGATTGACGCGACGATCGTTCGACTACTGCTCGTCCCCTCGACCATGTACCTCTTCGGTCGACGCAATTGGTGGCTGCCCAGCTGGTTGGACCGGGTCCTTCCTCACCTCGACATCGAGGGCGAGGTCGAAGCGCCTCGATCAGTCGAGTAGGCGAACGCGAGCGCGCAGCGACTCCATCCAGTCGCGCGCCGCGCGACGGGCGTCGTCGATCTCGGCGCGCTTGTTCGACGCGGCTTCACCGGTCACCGGGTAGGAACCGAGAAACTTGACGCGCGCCAGGTGGACCTGGAGGTCGACCAGGCAGTCAGCGACGATGTCGTCGTCGACGTGCCCCTCGAATTCGATGACGAAGCAGTAGTCCCCGAGGCCGCGCTTCGTGGGTCGGCTCTCGAGCTTCGTGAGATTGACGTCGCGCGCGGCCAGGCGGCCCAGGATGGCGTAGAGCGATCCCGGGCGATCGGCGTCCTGGAAGCAGACGATCGTCGTGCGATCGTGGCCCGTGGGCGCCGCAATCCGGTCCCGCCCCACCAGGACGAAGCGGGTGGCGTTGTCGGGGTGGTCCTCGACGTCACGGGCCAGGGCCACCAGATCGAAGAGCTCCCCCGCCGCCGAGGACGCGAGCGCCGCCCACGGCTCCTGCGACTCGGCGACCAGGCGCGCGGCCTGGGAGGTGGAGGTGGTGGCCTGCGCCGTCACGCCGATCGCACCGAGAAAGGCGCGACACTGCGCCAGGGCGTGCGTGTGGCTCCACACGGTGGTCAGTGACGCCATCGCCGTGTCGCGGCGCGCCCACAGGTGCAGCCGGATCGGCAGGATCAACTCGCGCTCGATGTACAGATCATGGTCGAACACCAGCCCGTCCATGGTGGCTGACACCGTTCCCTCGATCGCGTTCTCGAGCGGTACCAGACCCTGGTCCAGCACGCCCGCCGCCACGTCGGCCAGGAGATCGCCGAGGGTCTCACGCGCCACGGGCGTCGCACCCTCGAGCGAGGAGACCGCCTCGTGCGAGAACGACCCCTCCGGTCCCAAGAAGCCGACGCGGAGCGGATCCATCAGCGAATGTTACCGGCCCGCGAGCCCGTCGTCCGGGGAGCCGCCGGGTTGCCTACGATGGCTAGGGGCCTGTTGGCCCCCTGACGAAAGGTTGGCGCAATGGGGCACCCCATGTTCGAGTACGACGCGGCACTCACCGACGAGATCTTCGACTACTGCCGGGAGCGCCTGTCCCTCGATCCGGTGCCCCTGGACTACGGGAGTCTGACGCCCGAGCCCCTGCCGACCCTGGAGGGCTTCATCACCGCGGACGGGCGCGACGCCGCGTCGGTGCTGCACTTCTTCAAGGAGCACCTGGCCCTGGCGGTGGTCTCGATCGACGCGCCGAACTTCCTCGCGTTCATCCCGAACGCCCCCACCAAGAACTCACTGCTCTTCGACATGGTCGTGGCCTGCTCCGGCCTGAACGGCACGAGCTGGCTCGAGTCCGCCGGGGTCGTGGTCGCGGAGAACCAGGCGCTCTCGTTCCTCGCGCACCTGGCCGGGATGCCCGACGGCAGCGGCGGGGCCTTCGTGTCGGGCGGCTCCTCGGGCAACCTGTCGGGCCTCACGGTCGGGCGCGACGTCGGTCGGGCACGCCACCCCGAGATCGCACCCCACACCCTGCGCTTCGCGATCTCCTCCGACGCCCACTCCAGCATCGGCAAGGCCTTGCACGTGCTGGGCGTGGAGACGCTGCTGGTCGAGCCCGACGACCACCGCTTCACCCTGGCCACGCTGCAGAGCGCACTGGCCAGCGACCCGCACCCGGAGACCGTCATCGGCGTCGTGGCGACCGCGGGGACGACCAACGCGGGCATCATCGACGACCTCGAGGGACTCGGCAGCTACGCGCGCGCCCACGACCTGTGGTTCCACGTCGACGGTGCGTACGGCGGCGCGTCCCTCTTCTCGCCCACCCACCACCAGTACCTGTCGGGAATCCGCCACGCCGACAGCTTCGTGGTCGATCCCCACAAGTGGCTCTTCGCGCCGCTGGACTGCGCGGCGCTGATCTACCGCGCCCCGATGGTGGCGCGCACGGTGCTCGCCCAGCAGGCGAGCTACCTCGACATTCTGCACGCGGGCGAGGACGAGGACTACGAGTGGAACCCATCGGACTTCGCAATCCACCTCTCGCGCCGCGCGCGCGGCCTGCCGTTCTGGTTCTCCCTGGTCACCAACGGGACCCGCGCCTACGAGACCGCCGTGCAGTCGGCCATCGACCTCGCCGCGCGCACCGAAGCCCTCATCAACACCGAGGAGATGGACCACGTGGAGATGGTGCGCCCCTCGAGCCTGTCGGTGGTGCTGTTCCGCCGCCTCGGCTGGACCGACGAACAGTACACCCGCTGGAGCCATCAGCTCCTACGTGACCAGATCGCCTTCGTGACCCCCACCAAGTGGGAGGGCGAGACCGTGGCGCGCTTCGCGTTCCTGCACCCCGACACCGACGATGAGCTGGTGCGCCGAGTGCTGGACTCGATGCGCCCCTGATCAGCGCCCCTCCAGCAGGGGATCCTCCGGGCGGCGCACCGGTCGACCGGCGCGCTGGCGCGACCGCCACGCCACGCCGCCCAACGCCTCGAGCACCACGCGATTGGCCAGGTAGGCCGTGACCTCGGCGTGATCGTAGGGCGGGGAGACCTCGACCACGTCGACCCCGCCGAGCTCGGCCTCCATGGCGATGCGACGCACCGCGTCGAGGAGCTGTCGCGAGGTGAGGCCCCCGGGCTCGGGCGTGCCAGTGCCCGGCGCCGAGCCGGGATCCACGACGTCCACATCGACTGACAGGAAGACCGCGTCGCAGTCGATCGCCGCGATCGTCAGCGCCTCGTCGAGCACGGCGTCGAGTCCGCGCGAGACGATCTCACTCATCTCGAAGGACCGCATGCCCTGGGCGGCCATCCAGTCCAGGGTCTGCGGCTCGGGCCAGTAGCCTCGGAGGCCGATCTGCAGGAAACGGTCGCCCCGGCACGCACCCGCCTCGATAAGCCGGCGCATCGGCGTGCC
>JAJZYE010000218.1 GCA_021806055.1 Actinomycetes bacterium
TCGGTCGTGAGGCCACTGCGCCCAGTATGGGGACGAGGTGTAACACGGGTCGCGGGGAACGATCAGTGAGGGGGAGATACACCGGTTCAGCGATTGGCCGAGCAAGACAACTCCGTGAGCGACTGAGTTGATTCGTGCAACGGGCGCGAGGATGAGTTCGGGGCACAATTAGGGGTATGGAACTTCGGACCGAACGGCTCACGCTTCGCGAGTTCCGGCTCGACGACGACATCGCAGTTCACCGGTATGGATCAGACGAAGACGTGACCCGGTACACCACTTGGGGACCCAACTCGCTGGCCGACACCGCGACGTATCTGAGCGAGGTCGCTCACGAGGCGGCCCGAGAGCCACGAACTTCATTCACCCTCGCCGTCGCGACTTTCGACGATGAGCTGATCGGCGCCGTCAACCTCACGATTATCGACAGGCAGTCGACAGGCGAACTTGGCTACGTTCTGGCGAGGGACTCGTGGGGGCACGGCTACGCCACCGAAGTAGCCCGTCGACTCATCGTCTTCGGATTCGACGAGTTGGGACTACGCCGGATAACGGCGACGTGTCATCCCGATAACTTCGCTTCGGCGCGAGTCTTGGAGAAGTCGGGAATGCACTTCGAAAGGACAATACGAGACCACCTCCGAGTTCGTGGAGGGTGGCGAGACTCGCGAGTCTTCGCCATCGCGGCCAGCGACGAAGGTGCTGTCCACTCGGACTGAAGAGCTCCGCCGCGTCCGCTCAACGGGGTTGTCCATTGCGGTGCCGCACGACCTACGAGTTCAGCACAGCGCCCGAAGGAGCTCGCTGATGGAAGCGACGTGCAGCCACCCGGTGGCTGAGGTCACCGTGTTCTCGAAGCAGCGCGCCAGACGGCGCCGTCGCACGAGGTGGCCGTGGGCCACCTCAACTCGCCAGGCGTGGCGGATGGGGCGAAAGACCTTGGCACCGTGCTCGTTGCGTGGCAGCTCGTCCCATCCAACCCGGCGAACCTCGTAGTTGAACCTTGCCGACAACCGATTAACTGCCGACTGCGCAGTGCCGCGGTCCACGAGCACGAGTTCCAGCCGTTCGTCAGCACCCGTGAGGACCAGGTCGTCGAGTATCTGTTCGACGGCGTTCGCCTCGGACGTCGAGGCGGGGACGACTCGCACACAGAGCGGCAGACCGGTGACGTCCACGCAGACGATGCGCTTGGCCCCGTTGGTGCGGCCATAAGGACCACCTTGGTTGTGGAAGGTAACACCCCCGTTCGAGGCCCCGCGGGCGAGGTGGGTATCGATCACGACCATTGAGGGTCGCGGGTCCTTGCGACCGAGAGCCGCGCGCGTCGACGCGTGCAATGCGGTGAGAACACGGGTCCACGTTCCGTTCCTCGACCACCGGCGAAACTGGGACCAGACCCGGGTCCACGGACCGAACTCCCCGGGCAGGAAGCGCCACTGGCACCCGGTGTGTGAGATGTAGAGCATCGCGTCGACGACGTGGCGAATGTCATTTCCGTGCTTCGGGCCTCGTTTGGAGGAAACCTGTAGCAAGGGTTCCAGTATCTTCCACTGGTCATCGGTCAGGTCACTCGAATAGGCCACGACTTGATGGTGACGGTCGTGGCTCCTGGCGCACACGCCAAATAGAACACAGCCTCTAAGGTGAGCCCGTGCAGAACGGAGCGGCGGTCGAGGTACGAACGATGGTGGTGGCGGGGCGGACCCTCGAGGTGGCCACGCTGGGTGATCCGGCGGGCGACACGGTCGTGATGCACCACGGGTCGCCCGGCGAGGCGGCGAGCGTGTCGCTTCTGGCGCCGCTGGCGGTCGACGGCTTCTTCCTGATGAGTGTGTCGCGACCCGGTTACGGCGCGTCGACGCGGCGCGAGGGTCGCCGCGTGGCCGACGTCGTCGAGGACGTCGACGCGGTGCTGGACGTGCTGGGTCGATCGACGTACCAGTCGGTGGGCTGGTCGGGCGGCGGGCCGCACTCGCTCGCCTGCGCCGTGCTGGACGCGACGCGCTGTGTGGGTGCCTGGTCGCTCGCGGGCGTGGCCCCCACTGACGTGGACTTCGACTGGACCGCGGGCATGGCGCCGGAGAATGTGGCGGAGTTCGCGCTCGCGCGCGAGGGCGGGCCCGCCTACGAGGCGCACTTGGCCACGATCGGCGCGGCGTTCGCCGGCGCCACCGCGCACGACGTCGTCGATCTCTTCGGTGAGCTCTTGACGCCGGTGGACCAGGCTGCCCTGGCCGACGAGGCGCGACGCGAGGAGCTCGCCGCGTCGTGTCGCCGGGCGTTCGCCCACGGGATCGGGGGCTTCCTCGACGACGATCGGTCGTTCTTCGCACCCTGGGGTTTCGACGTCGCCGACGCCACCGTGCCGGTGTCGATCTGGTACGGCGATTGCGACGCCATGGTGCCGCCGACGCACGGGGCCTGGCTCGCCGCTCACGCCGCACACGCCACGGTGGTGCACCGGCCCGACGAGGGGCACGTCTCACTCGTGGTGAACCACCTCGACGATCTGTCCGCCGCACTGCGCGTCGGGCGCGACCACTAGCCAGCAGGGAGGGCGGATGCGCCTCGGAAATCTCTACGGTCCCGACGCGACGTTTCTGGGTATCCCGGCCGCGGACCCCGACGACCCCGCGAGTTGGTCGGGTGCGGGCGCGGCGATCATCGGCGCGCCCTTCGACGGGGGTACCTCGCACCGACCGGGCTGCCGATTCGGTCCGCAGGCGATCCGTCTGACCGACTACCTGCCCCACGATGGTGCGCGGCCGAGCCTGGCGCTCGGCGTGGACCCGCTGGTGGACCTGGCGGTGGTCGACCTCGGTGACGTCGAGATGCCCTCGGGCGAGACGGAGCGATCGCTGCGCGCCCTGGAGGACCGCGTCGCGGCGGTGGCCGCCGCCGGGGTGGTGCCGATCATCCTCGGTGGCGACCACACGATCGCCCTGCCCGACGTGACGGGCGTGGCCCGCCACGTGGGCTGGGGTCGCGTCGCGGTGATCCACTTCGACGCTCACGCCGACACCGGCGATACGCAGATGGGTTCACTCTACGGACACGGCACGCCGATGCGCCGGCTCATCGAGTCGGGCGCGTGCCGGGGCGACCGCTTCCTGCAGATCGGCCTCCGGGGCTACTG
>JAJZYE010000002.1 GCA_021806055.1 Actinomycetes bacterium
GATCTGAAGTCGGTGATCACCAGGTCCACGCCGCCCTCACCCACCCGGGCGAGCACGTCGCGACCATTGGTGGCCTCTTCGACCGTCAGGTCCGGTCCCTCGATCATCAGTCGGATGTCACGCCGAAGCGACGCGAGGTCGCTCACCACAAGAACGGTAGCCACGAGGCCAGCGTAGCGTAGCGCCCCGACCCGTCCCGAGGGTCGGGGGCCAGGGCAAAGGCCTCTTGCCCGACGCCGCGCGAGTGGGTAACCTGCGCTTCGAAGCAGGAGGGGGAAACGGGTGGCGATTTTTCCATTGTCGTGGACCGAATCCGCCGCGTGCCGTGGTCGCGAGGGGGCGCTCTTCTTCCCGCCCGAGACGGGCGAGCGAAAGGACGATCGGCTCGAGCGCGAGCAGAACGCCAAGCGGATCTGTCAGACGTGCGCCGTGCGTAACGAGTGTCTGACGTGTGCGCTCGAACGCCGCGAGTCGCACGGCATCTGGGGTGGGATGAATGAGTCCGAGCGGCGGGGACTACTGCGCTACTGAGCGCGTCCACCCCAACTGGTTCGGGCTCACGCGGCTCACGATCACCAGCAGGGCCAGCGTCACGAGGTGCACTCCTGTGCACCACAGGCAGATGTGGTCGATGATGAGCAGTTCCGCCGCGACGAGCCACAGTACGAAGGCCATCGACGCCGTGACGAGGACCACGCGCGCGACGTGGACGGCGCGCACGGAGGAGCGCCAGCCCCACGGCGAGTTGATGACGACCATGACGAGGTAGTCGGCCAGCCCGAGCACGGCGACCGGCACGCCGAGGAAGGATGACTGCGCCGACGTGGTCACGTCGGCGCAGTTGATCGTGCCGGACTCCGCGCAGGCGAGGAACTGCGTGCCCGCGTAGTGGGTGAAGGTGAGGTAACCGGAGATGGCCAGCCCGATGAAGCTGAGTACCCAGGTGGTCGCGACGGCCCAGCGTGGAACGCTCAGCACCGGGCGGCTCACTTGATGCCCATCGCCTTCTTCGCTGCCCGCACGCCGGGGCTCTGGCAGACGGTGCCGGGGTGGCCCTTGGTCAACTGACAGATGGCGGCGCTCAGGTAGTTGGCCGTGGCGACGATGGCGTCGGTCACCGGGCTCTGGGCGTTGGACAAGCCCGAGGCGATCTGGCTACGCGTGAGTCCGGTCAGGGCCGCCGGCGAGTAGCTGGCGCCCGAGACGAGGTAGCGATTGCCCAGGCTGATGAAGGGGATCGACCCGTCGGCCGAGGCTGGCATGTTTGGGATGTAGGTCGACGTGTCGTACTTCTTGAACAGGGCGTTCTCGGCGGCCGTGGGCTTCTGCAGCGGCGTGTAGAAGTTGAGGGCTGGTGAGTAGACGTTCGTGTACGCCTCGACGCTGCGGAACACGAGGTAGGGCGAGGAGTAGTGGGCCTTGAGGAAGGTGAAGGTCGGGGTGCCGGGATAGATGTCCTTCGCGCCGCTCGAGGTGTCGCCGAGGCCGTGCCAGGTGCCGAAGCGGCTGAGGGCCACGATCGTGGGCCAGCGCTCGGCCGCGCAGTAGGGGCAGTACTCGGCGCCGAGGTAGAAGATCTCGGGCACGCGGGCACCGGTGCTCGTCGTGGCGGTGAGCGCCGGCTGCCCCTTTAGCGGGATGGGTGCGGCGACCGGAGCCACGCTCGAGGTGACGCCCACCGAGTCGAACACCGTCGACGGTACGGTGGTGAGTTGGGCCAGGGTCGTGGCGTTGGTGGGCTGGAAGACGTCCGAGCCGCTCGGAGAGGATCCACTCGACACCTTGATCACGACCAGAGCCACCACGACCACGACCACGACTGCCAGGGCGATCCACGTGAACAGCCCGGCGGGGCGACCGGTGCCACGGGCGGACGAGGGGCGTGCCGCGCTGCGCGACGGGCTGGCGGCACTCTTCTTCGGGGCGGGGGTCTTGGCCACGGTTCTCCTTGAGTCGCACCAAACTTACCGGAGGTGGGCGGGGGGTTCGCCACTCGCCTTCAAACTCTTAGATTAGGTTCTATGGCCGACAACCTGGTTCCACGACCGGCCAGCACGGTGGTGACGCTGCGCGACGCCCCACGGGGTGCCGAGGTGCTGATGGTGCGGCGCAACGTGCGCAGCGAGTTCGTGGGAGGGGCGTACGTGTTCCCGGGCGGCGGTCTCGACGCCGCCGATGCCGATCCGATCTGGGCGACGCGCGTACGGGGTCTCGACGAGGCGGCCGCGTCGTCGAGGCTCGCGCTGGCGTCGGGCGGCCTGGCCTACTTCGTCGCGGGGCTCCGCGAGCTGTTCGAGGAGGCGGGGCTGCTGATCGCCTGCGACGAGAACGGCGCCGCGGCCACCCTCGACGACCCGGCGCGCCGGTCACGCCTCGCCGTGCGGCGCCGCGAGCTCAACGCGGGGGCGACGACTCTGGCGGACATCGTGGTCGAGGAGGACCTCTGGCTGGACCTCACGCGCGTGGAGTACCTCGCCCACTGGGTGACGCCGGTGGGAATGGTGCGCCGCTACGACACGCGCTTCCTGGTGGCCGCGACACCACCGGGCCAGGCCGCCGCGCACGACGAGGGTGAGACGGTCGAGAGTCGCTGGCTACGCCCGCGCGAGGCGATCGAGGCGAGCGAGCGCGGCGAGATGACCATCATCTTGCCGACGATGCGCAACCTGGTGTCGATCGCTGATTTCACGACCGTCTCGGAGGTGCTCGCACACGCGCGGGCGCTCGACACCGTGGCGCGTATCGAGCCGCGTCTGGTCGTGCGCGACGGCGTGGCCGTGCCCGTTGCGCCGGGCGACCCCGGCTACGACGACGCCGGGGGCTGAGCGGGCTCGACGGCGCGCGCCAGCGCGTCGAGGAGCCGCGCGGTGCAGCCGACGGCCCCGGGGGGTGGCGCGAGGTCGTCGATCACGCGCCGGGCGAGGTCCGCGAACACGCCGTCGTCCTCGTCGAGGGCCACCGGTCGGCCGCGGTCACCCCCCTCACTGATGTCGGGACGCAGGGGGATGCTCGCGACGAGGGGTACGCCGATCTCGTCGGCGAGTAGGCGCCCCCCGCCCTGACCGAACAGCGGGTGGCGCTCGCCGCACTGACACGTCAGGGCGCTCATGTTCTCGATGACGCCGAGCACGCGGATCGAGGACTTGCGCGCGAAGTCGGCGCTGCGCGCCGCCACGCGCTGGGCGGCGTGGTGGGGCGTGGTGACCAGGAGCAGGCCCATGCGCGGCAGGAGCCGGGCCAGGGTCATGGCGATGTCGCCGGTGCCGGGGGGCGTGTCGATGATGAGGTAGTCGACGCCGGACCAGTCGGCGTCCTCGATGAACTGGGCCACCGCCTTTTGGACCATCAACCCGCGCCACAGGAGCGCGCGCTCCTCGTCGGCCAGCAGTCCCATGGAGAGCAGGCGGATCTCGCCGGCGCCGACGGGTGCGACGAGGGGTCGCATCTTGGCGTCGCGCACCTCGATCTCGCCGTTGACGCCGAGAAGGCGGGTGAGTGAGAATCCCCAGACGTCCGCGTCCAGAACTCCCACCGTTCGGCCCGTGCGCGCGAGTGCCACGGCGAGGTTGGCCGCGATCGATGACTTGCCCACGCCACCCTTGCCGGACCCGACCATGAGCACAGGCGAGCCCGTGGGAATGGTGGTCGCCGGCGCCCGATTCTGGGCCAGGGTGCGCGCGCGCTGCAGGAGCGACGCGCGCCGGTCGGGGGACATCACCTCGTAGAGCACGTCGACCCGGTGCACCGCGTCCAGGCTCCGGGCGGCTTCGCGGACGTCGCGCTCAATCTGGTGGCGCAGCGGGCAGCCGGCGGTGGTCAGCGCCACGGCGATGGTTGCGACCCCTTCGCGCAGGGTCACCTCGCCCACCATGCCGAGTTCGGTGATCGGTGCCCCCAGTTCGGGGTCCAGGACCTGAGCCAGGCGCGCCCGCAGCTCCTCGACGTCACTCACGTGGTGACGCTACCGGGGTCGCGGCGCAGCCGGAGCGTCGCCGGTCTTTCAGGGGGGAGGTGTACATCGCGGGAGACGACCACTACACTCGGAACAACGAGATGGAGGACAGATGTCGAACGTGACGACCACCAGCCCCAGTACTGACGAGCGCGTCGGCGACCCCATCACTCTGACGAGTGTGGCGGCCGAGAAGGTCGCGGAGTTGATCGCCGCCGAAGGTGCCGCCGAGGCGCTGTCGCTGCGCGTCGCGGTGAAGTCGGGCGGGTGCTCGGGCTTCAACTACGACATGTACTTCGACTCCGAGATCGCGCCCGACGACATCGTGCGGACGTTCGGCGAGGTCTCGGTGGTAGTCGACGCCGAGAGCGCCGAGCTGCTGACCGGGTCCACCCTCGACTTCACCGACTCTCTCCAGGGGGCGGGCTTTCACATCACCAACCCCAACGCCACGCGCACCTGCGGGTGCGGCAACTCCTTCAGTTAGGTGGCGACGGTCGGCCCCTACTCGCCCTGGCGGCGAGCGGGCAACCTGGTGATCATCTCGGGCCAGCTGGGGCTGGTCGATCGGGGCCACGGTCTGGTGTTGGTCGACGGCAGCGCCGCGGACCAGTTGCGCCAGGCGTTGGCCAACGCGCGCACGGTGCTGGCCGAGGCCGACGCCACCTTCGACCAAGTGGTGAAGGGAACCCTCTTTCTCACTGACATGAACGACTTCGCGTCCTGCAACGAGGTGTGGACCGAGGCCTTCCTCCCGCCGCGACCCACCCGCTCCGCGGCCGCGGTGGCGCAGTTGCCCCTGGGCGCGCGCGCCGAGGTCGAGCTCTGGGCCTACGCCCCGATCGACTGATCGTCGTCGGCGAGGGCGTGGTCGCCCGAGCTGCCGAACTTGTAGCCCACCGAGCGAACGGTCTGGATCAGGTGGGCGTGCTCCTCACCGAGTTTGGCGCGCAGACGGCGCACGTGCACGTCGACGGTGCGGGCCCCCCCGTAGTACTCGTAGCCCCACACGCGGCTCAGTAGCGTCTCGCGGGTGAAGACCCGGTGGGGGTTGGTCGCGAGGAAGCGCAAGAGCTCGTACTCCATGTAGGTCAGGTCCATCACGCGTCCCGCGATGGTCGCCTGGTAGGTCTCGAGGTTCATGGAGAGTCCGCCGTGCTCGATGCGCGGCGCCACGCTCTCGTTGCCGGCGCGTCGCAGGCGGTGGCGCAGGCGGGTGGCGAGCTCGCTGACGTCGAAGGGGCCGACGACGAAGTCGTCGAAGAGGTCCTCGCGAAAGGTGAGGTCGTCCAGCTGGTAGTGGTCGAGGAGCAGGATGATCGGTCCCACCGGCCGCTCGCGGTGGCGCAGTTGGCGGCAGAGGTTCATCGCCTCGGTGAAGGGGAAGCCCGCGGCGTTGATCACCGCGCCCGCGTAGCCGTCGGGGGGCTCGAGAGCGGCGACCTCGTTGAGCCGGCCACTGCTCGCGACCACCGGGGTCACCCCCGTCACCTCGAGGGCCTTGCGCACGGGGCCCTCGCAGGAGGGGACGCACAGGACCGGGTCGCTGGTCACAGCAGGGGGAGGTACCGCTCGAGCTCGAAGGGGGTGACCTGCCCGCGGTAGGCGGCCCACTCCTCGCGCTTGTTGCGCAGGAACCACTCGACCTGGTGCTCGCCGAGCGTCTCGAGCATCAGCGACGACGTGGCCATGAGGTCGACCGCGTCGGCCAGTGACTGGGGCAGGGGCGCCGTGGGGGCACCCTCGGGGGGTAGCTCGTAGCGGCCGTCCACGCCGCGCAGCCCGGCGGCCAGGATGACGGCGAAGGCCAGGTAGGGGTTCGCGGCGGGGTCGGGGGCGCGGTACTCGAGTCGGGTGGAGTCGCTGCGACCGGGCTTGACCGAGGGAACGCGCACGAGGGCCGCCGTGTTGTAGTGCGCCCACTCGGCCCCCACCGGGGCTTCGGCGCCGGGAACGAGGCGCTTGTAGGAGTTGACCCACTGGTTGGTGACCGCGGTGATCTCCGGGGCGTGGTGCACCAGCCCCGCGATGAACTGCTGGGCGACGTCGCTCAGTCCGTACAGCCCGTCCCCGACGAACGCGTTGTGATCGTCGCGCCACAGGGAGAGGTGAGTGTGCATGCCCGATCCCTGCACGCCGGCCAGGGGCTTGGGCATGAAGCTCGCCGTGACGCCGCTCTGGCGCGCCAGCTCCTTGACCACGTGGCGCACGGTGACCACGGTGTCGGCCATCGTGAGCGCGTCGGTGTAGCGCAGGTCGATCTCGTGCTGGCCCGGTGCGTCCTCGTGCTGGGCGTGTTCGACGCCGATGCCCATCTCCTCGAGGGTCAGCACCGTGCGCCGGCGTAGCTGGCTCGACACGTCGTCGCTCAGCAGGTCGAAGTAGCTCCCCTGGTCGAGGGGGCGCGGGACCGAGCCCGTGACCGGGTCGTCGAAGTAGAAGTACTCGATCTCGGGCGCGACGTAGAAGGTGTAGCCCCGCTCGCGCGCGGCGTCGAGGACGCGACGTAGTTGCTGGCGCGGGCACCCCTCGAACGCCGAGCCGTCCACGTTGGTGATGTCGCAGAAGACGCGCGCTACCCCGGACCCCTCCTCGTACCAGGGCAGGAGCTGGAACGTCGTCAGGTCCGGGCGCGCCAGCACGTCGGCCTCCTTGACCCGTGAGAAGCCGTCGATGGCGCTGCCGTCGAAGGTCATTCCCTGGTCCAGCGCGTCCTCGAGCTCGGCCGGCGTGACGTGGAAGGCCTTGGCCCGTCCCAGCACGTCGGTGAACCAGAACTGGACGAAGCGCACCCCGCGCTCCTCGACGGTGCGCAGCACGTACTGGGCCTGACTCTGCATGGGGGACATTCTCGCACCGTCCGCGGCCCGGGGCCGCACGCGGTCCTAGCGCGCGCGGGCGGCTCGGGCCGGCGTGGCCGGGGCCTTCTTCGCCACCGACCGCGAGGTGCTGGCGGCCGCGGCGCGGGCGCGTGGCCGCGTGCGCGCGCTGGCGGCGGCGCCGCAGATCGTCTCGACCATGAGCCGGGCCACGACGTAGGGGTCGACGTTGGCGTTGGGACGACGGTCCTCGAGGTACCCGCGCTGGTCGCGGGCCACGGCGCCGGGGATGCGCACCGACGCGCCACGGTCCGAGACCCCGTAGGAGAAGGTGGACCAGTGGGCGGTCTCGTGGGCTCCGGTGAGCCGGTCCTCGACGCCGACGCCGTAGTTGGCGATGTGCTCGGACACCCGTGTCCCGAGGGCCTCGCAGGCGGCCACGATGGCGTCCCAGCCGCCCGCCGCGCGCATC
The DNA here is from genome assembly GCA_021806055.1 of Actinomycetes bacterium. Classification (GTDB taxonomy): domain Bacteria; phylum Actinomycetota; class Acidimicrobiia; order Acidimicrobiales; family RAAP-2; genus RAAP-2. The sequence goes on from JAJZYE010000002.1 coordinate 7,244, forward strand.
TGCTTGGTCGAGAAGTTGGTGTGGGCCCCGGCTCCGTTCCAGTCGCCCTTGATCGGCTTGGCGTCGAGGCTCACGTCGACGCCGTACTCTTCGGCGATGCGCTGGAGCAGCCAGCGCGCGACCCAGAGCTGGTCGCCCACCTCGACGGTGCCGAGCACGCCGATCTGGAACTCCCACTGGCCCATCATCACCTCGGCGTTGGTGCCCTCGATGGCCAGTCCCGCGCGTAGGCAGGCCAGCGTGTGGGCCTCGACGATGTCGCGTCCGGGCATCTTCGCACCGCCGACGCCGCAGTAGTAGGGGCCCTGCGGCGCGGGGTAGCCCTCCTCGGGCCACCCGTAGGGCCGACCGTTCTGGAAGAAGGTGTACTCCTGCTCGATGCCGAACATCGGCGCGAACGAGGCGTAGGCGGCGGCGGCCGCCGCGGCCCCGGCGCGCGAGTTCGTGGCGTGGGGCGTCATGTCCGGGTTCAGCACCTCGCACATGACCAGCACGTCCTTGGCGCCGCGCAGGGGGTCGGGGCACGTGAACACCGGGCGCAGCACGCAGTCCGAGAAGTGGCCGGTCGCCTGGTTGGTGCTGGACCCGTCGAAGCCCCACAGCTCGGGCTTCTTGGCGTCGGCGATGATGCGGGTCTTGGACCGCAGGGTGTGGGTCGGCTCGGTGCCGTCGATCCAGATGTACTCGGCCTGGTATGACACGGTTCTCCTCGGTGGCTGAAGGTTGCTCTCCAGTTTGACGGGCTGGTGCGGCGCACGCCACGCGTTGTGTTAACCACGTGTGAAACCTCGGGGGGGTCGAGGGGGGCCGGTAGGCTCCACTGCGTGCCCGTCGTGCGACTAGCCCTGGCCCAGATGAACGCGGTGGTGGGCGGGTTCGCGACCAACGTGGCCACGATCACGCGTTTTCGCGCGCAGGCGGCGGGCGTGGGAGCGGACCTGGTCGTCACGCCCGAGCTGTCGCTGACCGGTTACCCCCCCGAGGACCTGCTGTTGAAGGAGGGCTTCGTCGAGACCGCGGCCGAGGTCCTGCTCGACCTGGTGGCGACGGGGAACCTCCCCCCGGTGGTGGTGGGGACGGTGCTGAGCGAGTCCTCCTGGGCGGTGGACCTCGCCCCGTCGAGTGACGGCCGCGACGTCGTGGCGCCGATGGGCCTCGGCACGGCGGGCCACCTGGCCAACGCCCTGGTCGTGCTGGACGAGGCCGTGGTGGCCACCGCGGTCAAGCGACTCCTCCCGAACTACGATGTCTTCGACGAGCGGCGTTATTTCCACCCCGGTGTCGGCCCGCACACCATCATCAACGTGGGCGGCGCGGCGATCGGGCTGCTGATCTGTGAGGACGTGTGGACCGCGGGGGGTCCAGCGGCCGAGCTGGCGGCCCAGGGGGCGACGCTGCTGGTCGTGTCCAACGCGTCGCCGTACGCGCGCGGGCGCCCGGCCCTGCGCGAGGCCATGCTGAGCGAGCGCGCTCGCGAGACCGGGTGCCCGATCGCGTACGTCAACCTGGTCGGCGGTCAGGACGAGCTGGTCTTCGACGGCCAGAGTGTCGTGGTCGACGCGACCGGGGCGGTGGTGGCGCGCGCCAGCGCCTTCAGCGAGGAGTTGATGACCGTCGAGCTGGAGGTGGCGGCGTCCCCGCGCGGGAGCGTCGTGCCGGTGCGCTACGCCCGCGACGAGGCCGACGCGCGCGCGGCACTGCTCAACCACGTGACGGCGCCGCTCGACGAGACCGAGGAGGTCTACCGGGCCCTGGTCATGGGGACCCGCGACTACCTGCGCAAGAACGGTTTCCGTTCCGTCGTGCTGGGTCTGTCGGGGGGTGTGGACTCGTCGCTGGTGGCCACGATCGCCGTGGACGCCGTGGGCGCGCGCGCGGTGCGCGGGATCGCGCTGCCCAGCCGGTACTCCTCGGATCACTCGGTCAGTGACGCCCGCGAACTCGCCACCCGCCTGGACATCGACTTCACGGTGACCCCGATCGAGTCCGCCCACGAGGCCTTCGAGGGCCTGCTCGACGATCTCCTCGGGGGCCCACCATCGGGGCTGACCGACGAGAACCTCCAGTCGCGCATCCGCGGCGTCATTCTCATGGCGTTCTCCAACGCGACCGGTGCACTGGTGTTGACGACGGGCAACAAGTCCGAGATGGCGACGGGTTTCTCGACCCTCTACGGCGACTCGGCCGGCGGGTTCGCCGTCATCAAGGACGTACCCAAGACGATGGTGTACCGGCTGTGCCGCTACCGCAACGAGGTCGCCCGCGCGCTCGGCGACCCCGAGCCGATCCCGGTCGCCGTCCTGGACAAGGCGCCCTCCGCCGAGCTGCGCCCGGATCAGCGCGACGACCAGTCGCTGCCCCCCTACGAGCAGCTCGACCCGCTGCTCGAGCTGTACGTGGAGGGTGACGCCACCGCCGAGCAGCTCATCGCCGCGGGCCACGACCGCGCGCTGGTCCTGCGCGTGACGGCGCTGGTGGATCGTAGTGAGTACAAGCGCCGCCAGTCGCCGCCGGGGGTGCGCATCTCCTCCAAGGCCTTCGGGCGGGACCGGCGCATGCCGATCACCAACGCCTTTCGACCCGAGTCCACCGGTGGATGAGGACGTCGCGTCGCACCTGGCCAGCCTGGTCGGCGCGATCTACCAGGGCCTCGGGCGACACGGCGCCGAGGTGCGCGACGACGAGTACGTCGTGGCGCTCTACGAGATGGCGCGGGCGTTCGGGGACGTGTCGATCGCCTGGCGCGAAGCCCTGGGCCGCGCGCCGCTCGAGCCCTTCGCCCCGCTGGTGCACACGCTCGAGCGCGCCGTCGCCGAGGACGAGTCGGGCGCCCTGGCCCTCTACGCGATGGCCGCGGTCGTCGGGCCCCGGCTGCTGGTCTCGCTGCGCGACGCCCGTGAGCGGGTCGGAGGTGATCCGCGCGCGGCCGCCCTGGTCGACGAGACGGCCCGGGTCACGGTGCGCGAGCTGCGCGAACTGTCATCGCTGACGACCCACGACGAGGGTGACGACCCCGACTGGCGCGCGCGCGCCCGTGCGCTGGTCGACGAGCTCGACGCCGGGGGCTGGACCGACAGTTTCGGCGTGTCCGCGCGGTTGCCTCCCCCCGTATAACTACTGATGTGAGATCCCCGGAGACGGGGTGGAGGGAGCGCCATGGCCAAAGATCGGGTAGATCGCGACGACGAGGACCTGGTTCGACTGTACCTGTCGGACATCGGGCAGTACGCCCTGCTGACCAAGGACGATGAGGTACGCCTGGCCCAGACCATCGAGGAGGGCCGCGAGGCCGCCGCCGAGCTCGAGGCCGCCGACACCGAGAAGAAGACGAAGTTGACCCCCGCGCGCCGCCAGGCGCTGCGGCGCACCGCGCACCGCGGCGAGCAGGCGGAGCGCGACTTCGTGCAGTCGAACCTGCGCCTAGTGGTGTCCATCGCGAAGAAGTACCAGGCGTCGGGCCTGCCGCTGCTGGACCTGATCCAGGAGGGCAACCTCGGCCTGATGCACGCCGTCGAGAAGTTCGACTGGCGCAAGGGCTTCAAGTTCTCGACCTACGCGACCTGGTGGATCCGCCAGGCCATCACGCGAGGCATCGCCAACACGGGGCGCACCATCCGCCTGCCGGTGCACGCCGGCGACACGCTGGCGCGGGTGCAGAAGGCCCAGTCCCGCCTGGAGCTGAAGTTCGGGCGTCCGCCGACCATCCGCGAGCTCTGCGACGAGTGCGAGATGCCCGAGGACAAGTTGATCGAGGCGTTACGCTTCCGCTCCGAGCCGATCTCGCTGTCCGAGCCACTGCGCGAGGACGGCGACGCCGAACTCGGTGACGTCGTGGAGGACCGCTCGGCGGAGTCGCCCTTCGACGTGGCGGCGGTGAAGATGATGCCCGCGGCCATCGAGAAGTTGCTGCAGCCGCTCGACGACCGCGAGCAGAAGATCCTGCGCATGCGCTTCGGCCTGGACGGGGCCGGGGAGGTCCGCACGCTCGAGGACGTGGGGGCCGAGATGAACCTCACGCGCGAGCGGATCCGCCAGATCGAGGCCCGCGCCATGAGCAAGCTGCGCCACCCCTCCTCGGACACCGGCGCGCGCGACCTGCTGACGCTCTAGCGCGAGCGCAACCGGAGTCGGCCGAGGACCGCGGCGACGGTGATGACGAGGGCGCTGATGAAGTAGGGCGTGTGCGATCGCGAGCGGTCGTGGGCCAGGACCGGGTGGGTGAAGCTGAGGATGGGCCACGACTGCTCGTGGGCGATGCGCCCCAGCTGGCGGTCCGGGTTGACGGCGTAGGGGTGGCCGACCGCGAAGAGCATCGGCGCGTCGGTGACGGAGTCGGAGTAGGCGTAGGACTGCGTCAGGTCGATGCCGCGCAGCTCCGCCAGCTCGCGGATGGCCACGGCCTTGTTGTCACCCTGGGCGAGGAACTCCATCTCGCCGGTGAACTTCCCGTTGGCGTCGACGCACGCGCGTGAGGCGATGGCGCCGGTGATGCCGAGCAGCTCGGCGAAGGGCTCGACGATCTCGCGCGGCGACATGCTGACCAGCCAGATCTCGTCGCCGCGTGCGCGGTGGAAGTCGATCAGGTCGAGCGCCTCCTCGTAGATGAGGGGCTCGAACACGTGGGTGAGGGTCTCGGCGACCAGGGCGCGCACCTCGTCGCGGTCCCAGCCTCGCGTGATCTTGAGCGTCGTCTCGCGGATCTTGGTCAGGCGTTCCTCGTTGGCCCCGAAGCGCATGAAGAACATCTGGACCAGGGCGGCGCGAATCAGGGTTCGCCGGTGCAAGAAGCCGCGGGCGTGAAACTCGGGCCCCAGGGCCACCATGGAGGACTTGGCGATGACGGTCTTGTCCAGATCGAAGAAAGCGGCCCGCACGGGGTAATGCTAGGTCGGGGGCTGGTGTCGGGGGCGCCGTCAGCCGATGAAGGCGTCGGCGCAGTCCTGGCCGGCGGCGTCGCGCGCCAACAAGATGACGTGATCGTATTCGAGGAAGTGCATCGTGGGCGTGGGCGTGAGCGGCTGTTCGCTGCGCACGACGGCGACGACGCGAACGCCGTCGGCCAGGCGCAGTTCATCCAGGGTGAGGTGGCGGGCCACCGCCGGCGAATCGGCGGACAGGGTCACCTCGATGAGGCGCATGCGACCCTGAGCCAGGTCCAGGAGCTTGACGATGGAGCCCACCTCGACGGCCTCGTCGACCAGTGACGTGATGAGCGCGGGCGTCGACACGGCGACGTCGACGCCCCAGCGCTCGTTGAAGAGCCACTCGTTGCGCGAGTTGTTGATGCGCGCGATCACGCGCGGCACGCCGAACTCCTGCTTGGCCAGCCAGCTCACCACCAGGTTGTCCTCGTCGTCGCCGGTCGCCGCGATGACGACGTCGGCGCTGCGCAGGTCGGCCGCGCTCAGGCAGGCGTACTCGCACGCGTCAGCCGCCATGACGTTCACGCCGGGCAGGAGTGACTTGAGCCGCTCCGCGGTGGCGGTCACCTGCTCGAGCAGGGTGACGTCGTGGTGCCGATCGATGAGGTCGGTGGCGATGGCGGTGCCGACCGAGCCACCGCCGGCGACGACGACCTTCACGACCCCTCCTCGGTGAGCAGGTCTCGCAACTCGTCGACGCCCTGGTTGGTCACCAGGAACTCGAGCATGTCGTCCTCCTGGGCGAAGAGCCCTTCGATGTCGACGCGCCCCTGACCCCCCCGAATGAGACCCACCACGCGGACGTGGTCGGCCAGGTTGAAGTGGGTGAGGGGGCGTCCCGCGAGCGCGTCGGGCACGATGCGTTCGACCAGGTGCAACGAGCCCGTGCCGTCGGTCCACTCGATGGACTCGTCCGAGGGGAGCAGCCAGCGCTTCACCTGCTGGGTCGTCCACAGCGAGGTCGCCACGGTGGGGATGCCGAGTTTCATGTAGATGTCCGCGCGTTGGGGGTCGTAGATGCGCGCCACCACGTTGGAGATGTCGTAGGTGTCACGGGCGATGCGCGCGCAGAGGATGTTCGTGTTGTCGCCGCTGGTCACGGCGGCCAGCGCGTCGGCGTGACTGGCGTCGGCCTTCATCAGAATGTCCCGGTCGAACCCCGAGCCCAGCAGCGTCGAGCCGTGGAATCGGGTGAGCCGGCGAAAGGCGTCGCGATTCTTGTCGATGATGACCACCGAATGGCCGTCTTCGGAGAGCTGCATCGCCAGTTCCGAGCCCACCCGGCCGCAACCGATGACGATGATATGCACCCGGGTATCAGAGCACAACTCGTATCGGCGACGCAACTGGGCCGCGGTCACGGGGTGGGGGTGGGTGATGCCTTAGTGTGAACGTCGTGTCCGAGGCCGACAAGCAGATCGTAGACAGCACGCGAGTGCTGACGTCGCACGCGAACGTGTCGACCGTCTACCCCGAGACGCTGGGCTACCGGCTCAAACGACTCCTCCTCGGGCGCCCCTACGTGACCGAGCAGCTGAGCGGTGAGCGGCTGGGGCGTGGCGTCGCGCTGGGCGTGCTGTCGCCCGACTGCATCTCCTCGTCGGCGTACGGCACCGAGGAGATCCTGACCCAGCTGACCCCCTTCATCGGCCTGGCCGCGTTCGCGCTGGTCGTGCCGATCATGTTCGTCATCCTCGGTGTCCTCTTCTTCGTCACGACCTCCTACATGGACGTGATCAAGTACTACACGTCGGCGGGGGGCTCGTACGTGGTGGCGCGCGACAACTTCGGGCCCCGGGTCGCCCAGGTCGCCGCGGTGGCGCTGCTGATCGACTACACGGTGACGGTCGCCGTGCAGTGCTCCGCGGGCACCGCGGCGCTGACCAGTGCGGTTCCCTCACTGGCGTCGTACTCCGTGCCGATCACCGTGGCCGTGGTGCTGATCCTGATCTACGGCAACCTGCGGGGCCTGCGCGAGGCCGGGAGCTACTTCGCGCTGCCGACGTACTTCTTCATCTTGATGATGGGACTCACCATCGTCGTGGGGTTCGCGAAGAAGATCGCCGGCTCGCTGCACTACGTCGCCCAGCCCCCGGTGCACCTGCTGGTGGACGGACGGCTGGGCGTGAAGGGGTCGGGCCTGCTCATGGGGCTGGCCTTTCTCACACTCCTGCGCGCCTACGCCAACGGGGGGTCGTCGCTCACCGGCCTCGAGGCCATCTCCAACGGCGTGGCGAGCTTCCGCCGGCCCGAGTCCAAGAACGCCCGCGCGACGCTGATCACCATGTCGAGCGTCCTCGCCTTCCTCCTGCTCGGCGTGACGCTGCTGGCGGCGTGGACCCACGCGCTGCCCTACGCCGCCGGCACGCCCACCGTGGTCAGCCAGGAGGTGCACGCCGTCTTCGGCTCGCGCGGGGTGGGCGAGGTCATCTTCTACCTGGTGCAGCTCGCGACCCTGCTCATCCTCTACACCGGCGGCAACACCTCCTTCAACGGCTTCCCCTTCCTCGCGAACTACGTGGCGACGGACAACTACCTCCCGCGCCAGTTGACCAAGCGGGGCCACCGGCTGGCCTTCTCCAACGGGATCATCGTGCTGGGGGTCGTGTCGCTCACCCTGATCGTGGTGTTCCAGGCGAAGGTGAACGCGCTGGTGGCGCTCTACGCGATCGGCGTCTTCACCGGCTTCACGATGGCTGGTGCGGGCATGGTGGCGCGCCACCTGCGCGAGCGCACGGGCCGGTGGCGCTTCGGCGTGGCGGTGAACCTGACGTCGGCCACCGTGACCGCCCTGGTCGTGCTGGTCTTCGTGCTGGCCAAGTTCACCGAGGGCGCGTGGATCATCGTCGTCGTGGGGCCGATCATGTACGTCGGGCTGCTGCGCTTCAATCGCCAGTACGAGCGTGAGGAGAAGGCCTTCGCCGCGGTCACCGCGAGGGGGCTGCCCAACATCCGCATGAACCGGGTCGTCGTGTTCGTCGACAACTACGACGTCGTCACCGAGCGCTCGCTGCGCTACTGCATGACGCTCAACGCGTACTCGATCCGCGCGGTGCACTTCGACATCGACCCGATCGTCACGCGACGCCTGGAGGAGGCGTGGGGGGCGCCCAACACCACCTCGGCCGGCATCAGCCTCGAGGTGGTGGACTGCGAGGACCGCCGGGTCGACCGTGCGGCCCTGGAGCTGGTGGCCGACGTCGTGCGCGACCCCGACGTCTTCTGCATGGTCATCCTGCCGCGTCGCGGCTTCTCCTCGCGCCTGCAGCGGCTCCTGCACGACCGGTCCGCGGACCTCATCGCCGGGGCCGTGATGCACGTGCCGCGCACGGCGGCGACCATCATCCCCTACCGGATGGGTCAGAGCCGCCAGATCGAGGGGGAGCAGGTCGACGAGCCCATGAGCGACGAGGTCGTGCGCGGCGGCGTGCGCGAGGACGCCCACCTCGAGGCCGACGTCAAGCTCGCGCAGCGCTCGACCGGGGCCGCCCCGATCGGCGGGCTGCACCAGCGCGAGTTCGCTCAGATCGCCGGCCGGGTCCGGGCGATGGCCATCAGCAACGAGGGTGACTCGCACGAGTTGCGCTGCGTGATCGCCGACAACACGGGTTCGGTCACCCTGGTGTTCCAGGGGCGCACGGCGGTGCCGGGGATCGAGCGGGGTACCCGGCTGCTGGTGCGCGGGACCGTGACCTCTCTGCGTCGCGAGGCCGTGATCCTGAACCCCCAGTACGAGATCGTCGCGGCGCCACGCGGCGACGAGTGACGTTTGCGCGGCCGCGTACGGGTTTTCCCCCATCCGCCGTCCTGGTCGACGCGCCCGCGCACGCCGGCCCGGCGAGTCTGTCTATCTTGTAGGGCGATAGTTTCGTGGCCGCACGGCGCCACTTCGGAACGCGTTGAGAGGCGGTGAGCATGGCCCGAGCCCTGGTGATCGTGGAGTCGGTGGCGAAGGCCACCCGTATCCAGTCCATGTTGGGGCCCGACTACATCGTGCGGGCGTCGGTCGGCCACGTGCGCGACCTGCCCCAGAGCGCGGCCGAGATCCCCGCGGCGGTCAAGGGTGAGAAGTGGGCGCGACTGGGGATCAACGTCGACGATCACTTCAAGCCGGTCTACGTGGTGTCGAGTGACCGGCGCAAGGTGGTGAGCGAGCTCAAGTCCGCGCTGAAGCAGGTGGACGAGCTCTACCTGGCCACGGACGAGGACCGCGAGGGTGAGGCCATCGCCTGGCACCTCGAGGAGCTCCTGAACCCTCGGGTGCCCGTCAAGCGGATGGTCTTCCACGAGATCACGCCGGCGGCGATCGAGCGCGCCGTGCGCGAGACCCGCGACCTCGACACCCGCCTGGTTGACGCCCAGGAAGGCCGTCGCTTCCTCGACCGCCTCGTGGGCTACGAGGTGTCCCCGGTGCTGTGGCGTGCGGTCGACAAGGCCCGCTCCGCGGGTCGTGTCCAGTCGGTGGCCATCCGCCTGGTGTGCGAGCGCGAGCGCGAGCGGATGGCCTTCCGCTCGGCGACGTGGTTCGACGTGACCGCGACCCTCGGGGCCGCCACCGACTTCGACGCGACGGTCGAGACGCTGGACGGCGCGCCGTTGGCGAGTGGTCGCAACTTCGACGCGACGGGTCAGCTCGATCCGGCGGCCACGGTCCAGGTGCTCAGCGAGGCCGCCGCCGGTGACCTGGCCCACGCCCTCGAGACGGCCACGGTGACGGTGGCCACGGTGAACTCGACGCCCCGTACGCAGCGCCCCCAGCCGCCCTTCATGACCTCGTCGCTGCAGATCGAGGCCAGTCGCAAGCTGCGTTTCGACCCCGAGCGCACCATGCGCGCCGCCCAGCGCCTCTACGAGCAGGGTTGGATCACGTACATGCGCACCGACTCGACCACGCTCTCCGACGAGGCCCTGCGGGCGGCACGCTCGATGGCCGTGGCTATGTTTGGCGATGACTACGTGGCCGACGCGCCGCGGCGCTACGACCGCAAGGTGAAGAATGCGCAGGAGGCTCACGAGGCGATTCGCCCCGCCGGGGAGTCCTTTCGCACGCTGGATGACGCGCAGGCCAACTTGCGCGGCGACGAGCTCGCGGTCTACGACCTCGTCTGGAAGCGGACGATCGCCTCGCAGATGGTCGACGCACGCCTGACCCAGGATCGTGTGCAGCTCGCCGCCACGGTGCGCGGCGTCGCGCAGTTCGCGGGCGACGTCACGGTGGGCCTGGTCGCGACGGGGTTGCGCATCGAGTTCCCGGGTTTCCGCCGGGCGTACGTTGAAGGCACCGACGACCCCGAGGCGGAGCTGGCCGAGCAGGAGCGCATCCTGCCCGCGCTGGCTCCCGGACAGGTCGTGGCCGTTCGCGCCACCGAGGCCAAGGGCCACGAGACCCAGCCCCCCGACCGCTACTCCGAGGCGACGCTCATCAAGAAGTTGGAAGACCTGGGAATCGGACGTCCCTCGACCTACGCCTCGGTGATGAAGACGATTGACCGGCGCGGCTACGTCTGGAAGAAGGGCAAGTCGCTGGTCCCGGCGTTCCGAGCCTTCGCGGTGGTGAACCTCCTGCAGCGCTACTTCGCCGATCTGGTGGACTACGAGTTCACCGCCGACATGGAGGAGCAGCTCGACGAGATCGCGCGGGGCAGCCAGGACCTCGAGCCCTGGCTGCGCAAGTTCTACTTCGGCGACCCCGATGCCTCCACCGAGTTCGCTCGCCTGGGGCTCGCGCGCATCGCTCACGAGACCTACGACTTCGACTTCGCCGCGATCAACTCACTGGTGCTGGGCGTCGCGGCCGACGGCGAGCCGGTCAGTGTCCGATCGGGGCGCTACGGCCCCTACCTGGTCCACGGCG
>JAJZYE010000219.1 GCA_021806055.1 Actinomycetes bacterium
ACGAAGAGCGGCCCGATGACCGGGATGTAGCGGTAACCCACGTCGTGCCACAGGCGCCAGTGCTCGTCGCCCGACCACCACACCAGGCCCGCGCCCGCGATGCGCCCGCCCGCCGCGACGACACGACGTCGCGTGAGCCTGCGGTAACTCCTTCGCCCCACGAGCACCCCCTCGAGGTCCGTCAGTGCACCTCGCCCTCGTGGGCGCGGTGCCGGCTCGGCTCTAGTTGGAACGTACTGTGCTCGACGTCGAAGTGACCGGTCAGGCACGACTGGAGAGCGTCCAACAGGCGCGGGGCGGCGCCGGTGGTGAAGATCGTGTCGTCGACCACCACGTGGGCGGAGAGCACCGGCAGCGCCGAACTCAGTGTCCACACGTGCAGGTCGTGCACGCCCACCACGTGCTCAATCCCCGCCAGGTGGCGGCGCACCTCGTCCAGGTCCACGTTCGCGGGGGCCGCCTCCAACAGGATCCGCCCCGACGCGCCGAGCAGGCTCCACGCCGCGCGCAGCATGAGCGCGACGACGACCAGCGTCGCGATCGGGTCGGCGCGCTCGAAGTGAGTCGTGAGGATCACCGCCCCCGCCGCGGCGGTGGCGAGGAACCCGTAGAGATCGGTGAGCACGTGGCGCAGCGAGCCGCGCACGTTGAGGCTGCCGCGATCGGCTCGTGACAGGATCCACGCCGCCGACGCGTTCACCACGACCCCCGCCAGCGCCACGACGACCACGTCGCCGCCCGCGACCGCCACGGGATGCCACAGGCGCTCGACGGCTCCCGCTGCCATGACCACCGCGATCGCCAGCAGGGTGACGCCGTTCACGGAGGCCGAGAGGATCTCCGCCCGACGAAATCCGAATGTCCAGGGCCCGCGAGGCGGGCGAGCGCCCCAGCGCGACGCGACGAGGGACGCCCCGATCGCCAGGGCGTCGACCACCATGTGCCCAGCGTCCGAGAGCAGTGCCAACGAGTGCGAGAGCACCGACGCCACGACCTCCACCACCATGAACGCCACGATCAGCACCAGGGCCGCTCGCAGGTACCGGGCGTCGCCGCGGGCCGACCCGCCGGCGTCGTCGGGGTCTGGACTCACGGTCGTGCGCCGCGGTCGTGCCGCGGGCCCCCTGGCGTCTCGGCGCCCGGCCGCGACGCACACCGCCACTCACGCGTCGCGTGGACCACGGTGGTGCCTCCTGGTGTCTCGCCCGCGAGTCTAGAAGTCGCACTGGCGCACCCGGGCGTCCGCGACTCGGGTCGGGTGCACCGCGATACGCTTCGCCCATGAGCGCCTACATTGCCGATCCCTCTCGCTACCAGTCCATGGCCTACCGGCGCGTCGGGCGCAGCGGCCTACTCCTGCCGTCGATCTCCATCGGCCTGTGGCACAACTTCGGCGACGACCGACCGCTCGACACGCAGCGCGCGATCCTGCGGCGGGCGTTTGATCGCGGCGTGACCCACTTCGACCTCGCCAACAACTACGGCCCGCCCTACGGCAGCGCCGAAGTCAACTTCGGGCGACTGCTGCGCGAGGACTTCGCGTCGTACCGCGACGAGTTGATCATCTCGACCAAGGCCGGCTGGGACATGTGGCCCGGACCCTACGGCGACCACGGATCACGCAAGTACCTGCTCGCGAGCCTCGACCAGAGCCTCACTCGCCTCGGGCTCGACTACGTCGACATCTTCTATCATCACCGCTTCGACCCGGACACGCCCCTCGAGGAGACGATGGGCGCACTCGACTCGGCCGTGCGCCAGGGCAAGGCTCTCTACGTCGGCGTTTCGTCGTACTCCGACGTGCGCACCCGCGAGGCACTGGCGCTCCTGCGATCACTGGGCACACCTCTGCTGATTCACCAGCCGTCGTACTCGATGTTGAACCGGTGGATCGAGGACCGGCTCCTCGACGTCCTCGACCAGGAGGGCGTGGGCTGCATCGCCTTCTCGCCGCTGGCCCAGGGTCTCTTGACTGACCGCTACCTGCACGGCATTCCTGCGGACTCGCGGGCGGCTCACGAGACGTCGCTCCCGCGCGACATGCTGAGCGAGGCCAACCTCGCCCACGTGCGCGCCCTCTCGTCGATGGCGGCCGAGCGCGGACAGACCATGGCGCAGCTCGCGATCGCCTGGGCGCTGCGTGACCGGCGCGTCTCGTCGGTGGTGCTGGGGGCCAGCAGCGTCGCGCAGCTCGACGACAACCTGGCCGCGCTCGAGAACCTGAACTTCACGGACGAGGAACTGCGGCGCATCGATCAGCACGCCATCGACTCCGGGATCGACCTGTGGCGCGGCCCGGCCACGAGTTAGGCGCCACTCTGCGCCGGTAGGGTGCAATCGTGCGCGACCCCTTCGACACGACCGCGGCGCCGGCACGCGGCCCATGCGGAACTGACGAGCTCTCGTCACTGTGGGCCCGCCACCACGACCAGATTCGAGCCATGGTGGCACGACGAGTCCGCGACGTCAGCGCCGTCGACGACATCGTCCAGGACACCTACCTCCACGCCGCGCGAGGCTGGTCCCAACTGCGCTCACACGAGCGGGCGGCGGCGTGGCTCTCGCGCATCGCTGCGAACGTTGTCATCGATCACTTTCGCCAGCGACGGACACTCACCACAACCAACGAGCCCGTCGCGGTACCCGATGACTCCAGCACCCTCGCGTGGGCTGCCCAGTGCCTGCCCGCGATGCTCGACGAGCTCCCCGCGCCCTACCGCGACGCCCTGCGCCTGGACCTCGCGGGTGTCACGCAGCGCGAGATCGCTCACGCGAGCGCTATCAGCGTGTCGGGCGCCAAGTCGCGGGTTCAGCGAGGTCGCAGGCTGCTACGCGATCGATACCTGGCGTGCTGCGACGTCGAGATGGGTGCCCACGGCATCGTGGACGTGACGCGCCGCCCGCCTTCCGCCAGCATCCTGATCAGGTAGTGCATCCTTTTCGTCCTCGCGCCGTCAGAGAGATGCGTCAGACGAGAGCGAGAGGACTAACCACGGTGAGCCAGAAAAGAGCAACGAACCCCACTGAGAGAGCAACCGCGGATCCTGATGACGTTCGCGCAAGCGTACGGCGTCGGTACGGCGCGATCGCCGTGGCGGCACACGAGGGAGGATGCTGCGGCGGTGCGAGTT
>JAJZYE010000220.1 GCA_021806055.1 Actinomycetes bacterium
GGTGCGCGCGGGCCAGACGGTCGCGCTCGTGAGTGACGCCGGGACCCCCGGCATCAGCGATCCCGGGGAGCGCGTCGTGGCCGCGGTCGCCGCGGCCGGCCTGCGCGTGAGCACCGCGCCCGGCCCTTCCGCGGTGGTCGCGGCCCTGTCGATCAGCGGGCTGGCGAGCGAGCGCTTCGTCATGGAGGGTTTCGTACCTCGTCGCGCCGGTGAGCGACTCGCGCGCCTGGACGAGTGGGATCGCGAGACCCGTACTGTCGTCTTCTACGAGTCGCCGCTGCGCCTGGTCGCGACCTTGGAGCAGATGGCGCGTCGGTGGCCCGACCGTGCGGTCTGCGTCGTGCGCGAGTTGACCAAGGTGCACGAGGAGGTCCTGCGGGGGACTCTGGCGCAGGTCCACCAGAGCCTCGCGCGCCGCGAGGTGATCGGCGAGGTGGTCGTGGTCCTGGCGGGGGCCGCCGCCCACGGCGCCGTCGACGAGGTCGTGGTGCGCGCGGCCCTGCACGAATTGATCGACGCGGGGACCAGCGTGCGCGACGCGGTGTCGAGTGTCGCCACGCGACTCGGTGTCGCGCATCGCGAGGTGTATCGGCTCGCGCTCGAGCGGCGGGCCGGGGGGCGGTGAGTCACTACCCTTGTGCAATGGGTCGTTTCTACATCACTACCCCCATCTACTACGTCAACGACGTGCCGCACGTGGGGCACGCCTACACGACCGTGAACGCGGACGCGATGGCCCGCTGGCATCGTCTGTGCGGGGACGACACCAAGTTCCTGACGGGCACCGACGAGCACGGCCAGAAGGTCGCCGACGCCGCCGCGCGTCACGGCGTGTCGCCCCAGGTGTGGACCGACCAGACGTCGGCACGGTTTCGTGAGACCTGGGACGCCCTGTCGATCCAGTACGACGACTTCATCCGCACCACCGAACCGCGGCACTACCGCAGCGTGCAGACGTTCCTCACCGCCATCTACGACAACGGGTACATGTACAAGGATGTCTACCGCGGCCTCTACTGCGTGAGCTGCGAGGACTACTACACGCTCGAGTCGAGCGACGAGGGGCGATGCCCGGTCCACGGGCGGGTGTTGACCGAGATGGAAGAGGAGAACTGGTTCTTTCGCCTCAGTGCCTTCGAGGATCGGCTGCTGGCGTACTACGCGGATCACCCCGATTTCGTGACTCCCGAGACCAAGCGTAACGAGGCGTACGCGTTCATCAAGGGTGGGCTGCACGACATCTCGATCACCCGTACGTCGATCTCGTGGGGCGTGCCGGTCCCATGGGACGACCGTCACGTCTTCTACGTGTGGTACGACGCGCTGATCAACTACCTCACCGCCCTGGGCTACGGCGATGAACACGACGAGGTCGCGACGTGGTGGCCGGTGTCCCACCATCTCATCGGCAAGGAGATCATTCGCTTCCACGGGGTGTGGTGGCCGGCGATGTGCATGGCCGCGGGTCTGGAACCACCGGCGCACGTGCACGTGCACGGGTGGCTCCTCATTGGGGGCCAGAAGCTCTCCAAGACGATGGCGGCCGACGGCGCGGTGCGCCTCACGGACATTGCGCCCACCGTCCTCACCGACGAGTTCGGCGTGGACGCGCTGCGGTACTACCTCTTGCGCGATACCGTGCTGGGCAACGACGGCGAGTTCTCCCACGAGGGCATCACGCAGCGCTATAACACCGACTTGGCCAACAACCTGGGCAATCTGGTGGCTCGGGTGGCGAGTGTGGTGGACACGAAGTGCGGGGGCCTCGGGCCCGCGCCGACGCTCGACTCGCCGTTGCGCGTCTCGGCGCAGGAAGCCGTGCGTGACGCGCGTGAGGCGTGGGGTCGCTTCGCCCCCCACGCCGCCCTCGAGGCGACGTGGCGTCTGATCGGCGCCACCAATGCCTACCTCGAGGCGATGGCGCCCTGGAAGATGGAGCCGGGCCCGGCGCTGGAGCGGGTGATGGGTGACGCCCTCGAGGCGATCCGCCTCGTCAGCGTGTTGGCCAGCCCGGCGATGCCGGGCGTCTGCGGCGAGATCTGGCGACGCGTGGGTCTGGTCGGTGCGCCGAGCGACGAGACCATCGACGTGAGCGGGGAGTGGGGCCTCTACCCGCCGGGGCGCCCGGTCGAGAAGGGCGAGCCCCTCTTCCCGCGAAAGGCGTGACGTGAGTCCCTGGACCGACGCCCACTGTCACCTGCAAGACGAGTTCTTACGCGACGGCGAGACGAGTGCACGCGACTCGCTCGATCGAGCCGCGGCGGCGGGCGTCGAGCGCGTGGTGGTGATCGGCACGGACGAGAGCAACTCGCGCGGCGCGCTCGCGCTCACCGAGATCGACAGTCCGGTCGAGGTCTACGCCGCGGTGGGCCTGCATCCCCACGAGGCGCTCGCGGGCGTTGGCGCTATCGCGCGCCTGGCGCGGGCGCGTCACCCACGCCTGGTGGGGATCGGCGAGACTGGACTCGACTACTTCTACGAGCACGCGCCGCGCGAGGCCCAGCGCCGCGCCTTCGCGGAGCAGATCGCGCTGGCGCACGAACTCGACCTGGCGCTCGTCATTCACGCGCGCGACGCGTTCGATGACCTCTTCGACGTCCTGGGCCGCGAGGGAGTGCCGTCGCGCACGGTGGTGCACTGCTTCACCGGGACGCCCGACGACGCCGCGGGGTGCCTGGACCTGGGGTGTGACATCTCGGTGGCGGGCGTGGTTACCTTCAAGAACGCACAGTCACTTCGTGAGGCGATACGCACCGTCCCCCTCGAACGACTCCACGTGGAGACCGACAGCCCCTTCCTCGCACCGGTGCCGCACCGAGGTCGTCCGAACGAGCCGGCGTGGGTTCGCGTCGTGGGTGAATTCGTCGCCGAGCTGCGAGGTGAGGACGTCGAGGTCGTGCGCCAGGCCACGTCGGCCAACACGGCCCGGCTCTTCGGGCTACCTCCCCTGCCCGATTAGGTTCCCATTTGATCAGGTAAGTTGTATTTTTTGTATGTTATAGTTGCCTTCGTCCTCCGTCGTGCCTAGCGTTGTAGGACGGATCGTCACGCCACGGTCCGTTGTCCTGGTGGAGGGTGGAGATCTGAGGACATCAATCCGACGAGCGTGTACAC
>JAJZYE010000221.1 GCA_021806055.1 Actinomycetes bacterium
GCGACGCGTACGTCGCCCCGAGCGGACCCTGGCCACCGCCGACCACAACGTCCCGACCGACCCACCCTCGACGCCGGTGAACGACCCGATCTCACGTCGCCAGCTCGAAGCCCTGGACGAGAACTGCCGCGAGTTCGGCATCACCCTGTTCCCGCGCGGCGACGAACATCAGGGGATCGTCCACGTCATCGGGCCCGAGCTCGGCGCCACGCAGCCGGGCATGACCATCGTGTGCGGCGACTCGCACACCTCAACCCACGGTGCGTTCGGCGCCCTGGCGTTCGGCATCGGTACCAGCGAGGTGGAGCACGTCCTGGCCACCCAGACGCTCCCCCACCAACGCGCCCGCACGATGGCGGTGACCATCGACGGACACGTGCCCCCGGGGGTGAGCGCGAAGGACATGGTGCTGGCGATTGTCGCGCGCCTGGGAACCGGAGGCGGTGCCGGCCACGTCATCGAGTACCGAGGCCAGGCCATCCGCGACCTCTCGATGGAGGGTCGCATGACGATCTGCAACATGAGTATCGAAGCCGGAGCGCGCGCCGGGCTCATCGGGGTCGATGCGACAACACTCGACTACCTGCGCGAGCACGTCGTGGTCGCCGACGACGACGAGTTCGCGCGCCTGGCCGCACGGTGGCGCACCTACGTCAGCGACGAGGACGCCCACTTCGACCAGGAGGTGACGCTGCGCGCCGAGGATCTGGTCCCCTCGGTCACCTGGGGCACGAACCCGTCCCAGGTTGTGGCCCTCGATGGCGTCGTCCCCTCGCCCCAGGACGAGCCGGACCCCGCCCACGCCGAGGCCGCCGCGCGCGCCCTCGCCTATATGGGTCTCGAACCGGGCACGCCGATGCGCGCGATCGCGGTGGACGTCGTCTTCATCGGGTCGTGCACCAACTCCCGGCTCGAGGATCTCCGGGCGGCCGCCGAGGTGGTGCGCGGGCGACGAGTCGCCGACGGGGTCCGCGCCCTGGTCGTGCCCGGTTCACACGCCGTCAAGCGCCACGCCGAAGCCGAGGGGCTCGACCGTGTCTTTCGAGACGCGGGCTTCGAGTGGCGCGAGCCAGGCTGCTCGATGTGCCTGGGGATGAACCCCGACCAATTGCGACCCGGTCAGCGCAGCGCGTCGACCTCCAACCGCAACTTCGAAGGGCGCCAGGGGCGCGGCGGGCGCACGCACCTCGTCTCGCCGGCCGTCGCCGCCGCAACGGCTCTGTTGGGCCGCTTCGCCTCGCCCTCGGAGGTCAACGCGTGAACCCGGTGCGCGTGGTCGAGGGTCGCGCGGTTCCCCTGGAGCGTTCGGACGTGGACACCGATCAGATCATCCCCTCGGAGTGGCTCAAGCGGGTGGAACGCACCGGCTTCGGACGAGGTCTCTTCAGCGAGTGGCGCGACGACCCTCACTTCGTCCTCAACCAAGCCGCCTACGCCGGGGCCACGATCCTGGTGGCCCAGGCGCGCTTCGGGACGGGGTCCTCGCGCGAGCACGCCGTCTGGGCGCTCATGGACTACGGTTTCGCCGCGGTGGTGGCGTCCTCCTTCGGCGACATCTTCGCCAACAACGCGGCGTCACAGGGTCTGGTCACCGTGACCCTCGCCCCCGACGCGCTCGAGGAGCTGACCCAACTCGTCAAGGCGGATCCCTCGCGACTGGTCGTGGTCGACGTCGAGCGACTGCTGGTCGAGGTGCCCGACGCCGCGTGGCAGCGCTCCTTTGCGCTCAACGCGCTCACTCGCGAACGCCTGCTCCACGGATGGGACACGATCGGCCTGACTCTTCGCCACGACGACGAGATCGCCCACTTCGAGGCCACGCACTGGGCACCCTCGGTGCCCACCCGCTTCGCCCCCTGACGCTGGCGGCGGCGCGTGCCGTGTCGTACTGTCGTGGCACGAGAGCGAGGTGCCATGAGCGACTTTCCCTACGCCGACCACCTGGCCGTCCACCGCCAGTTGCCCACGGTCGGGCTCGACCGCGCGACCGTCCTCGACGCGTTGCGCTCGATGGCCCACGCCGAGGACACGATATGGGAGTCCGGGCAGTGTTCGGGGACGATGTACTGCGGCGACCACGACCACTACGACTTCCTGAACGAGGCGTTCTCGTACTTCTCCCACGTGAACGCCCTGCAGCGTGACATGTGCCCGAGCGCCACCAGGTTCGAGGCGGAGATCATCGCGATGACGCTCGACCTCCTCGGTGCGGGAGAACGCCACGACTCGACCCCCGTCGGTCTCGTGACGTCGGGCGGCACCGCCTCGATCGCCCACGCCGTCCTCGCCTACCGCGAGGCGAACCCGCACGTCGCCCACCCCGTCATGATCAAGCCCGAGACGGCGCACCCGGCCTTCGCCAAGGCCGGCCATCTCTTCGGCGTCACCATGCGCGTCGCGCCGGTCGATCCGATCACCACCCAGGTGGACCTCGATTGGGTGGACGAGCACATCGACGCCGACACCGTCGCGCTGATCGGGTCGGCGACCAACTACGGCTACGGCACGATTGACCCGATCGAGGAGCTGGGGTCCCTCGCGCAGCGCCGCGGCATTGGCCTGCACGTCGATGCCTGCCTGGGCGGCTTCATCCTGCCCTTCGGGCGCGAACTCGGCTACGACATCGCACCCTTTGACCTGCGCGTGCCCGGGGTCACCTCGATCTCCGCCGACACCCACAAGTACGGCTACGCCCTCAAGGGGACGAGCGTGGTCTGCTTCGCCGATCGCGCGCTGCGCAACGCGCAGTACTTCTACCAGAGCGACTGGTCGGGAGGAAAGTACTGCTCGCCGGGCATGGACGGCTCCCGGTCGGGCGGTCTGCTCGCGGCGACCTGGGCCGCCATGGTGAGCCTCGGTCACGAGGGTTACCGGCGCTACGCGAGTGACATCTTCGCCACCGCCGCGGCGATGCGCGCCGCGGTCGACGAGCACCCGTCACTACGCGTGCTGGGACGACCGACGTTCCTGTTCTCCTTCACGTCCGACGAGTTCGACGTCTACCACGTCCAGGACTTCCTGGCCACGCGCGGCTGGCGACTCAACGGCCAGCAGTATCCCAACGCCCTGCACCTCTCCGTCAC
>JAJZYE010000222.1 GCA_021806055.1 Actinomycetes bacterium
TCCCCATCCGCACAGCCGCGGGTTCTCCTCCACGGTGAACAGCCGCCCCGTGGCCGACACCTCGCGCAGGATCGTCGTGGTGTCCAACGGCACCAGGGAGCGCACGTCGACCACGGTGCAGTCGATACCGGACTCAGCCAGCTCCTGCGCGGCGGCCAGCGCGCGCGGCACCATCAGCCCCAGCGCCACGATGGTCGCGTCGCGGCCCTGGCGCAGCACCGACGCCGAGCCCAGGGTGTCGACGATGTCGCCGTCGGGCACGTCCATCTTGGTGGCGTAGAGCGCCTTCGCCTCGAGGAAGATGACGGGGTCGGGGTCGCGCACCGCCGCCGCCATCAGGCCGATGACGTCCGCGGCGTTGGATGGCACAACCACCTTCAGCCCGGGGATCATCATCGCCCAGTTCTCGACGCTCTGGGAGTGCTGCGCCCCGAAGCGCAGTCCGCCCCCGTTGCCCGAGCGGATCACCAGCGGGAAGCTCACCTGTCCGTTGGTCATGTAGCGGCTCTTGGCGATCTCGTTGGCCACGATGTCCCAGGTCACGGCGAAGAAGTCCGCGAACATGATCTCGGCGATGGGCCGCATGCCGGTCATGGCCGCGCCCATCGCGGCCCCGAGGATCGCCTGCTCGCTGATCGGGGTGTCGCGTACGCGAACCGGCCCGAACTCGTCGAGCAGCCCCACGGTGCCCTTGAACACCCCGCCGGCCGCTCCCACGTCCTCACCAATCAGGACGACCGACTCGTCACGGCGCATCTCCTGGGCGATGCCCCGCGCGATCGCCTCGCGAAACGTCAGTTGCGCCATGATGATCCTCCGTCCGCCCACACGTCCTTCATCAACAGGTCCTCTCCGGGCGTCGCGCCCGCCTTGGCTTGCTCCGTCGCCAGGTCGACCGCGTCGGCGACCTCGCGCTCGATGGCTTCCAGGCGCGACTGCGGCGCACCCGCCTCGATCAACCGAGCGCGGTAGCGCACGATCGGGTCCTTGGCCATCCACGCCGCGACCTCCTCGTCGGGCCGGTACTTGCCCGGATCGGCGCGTGAGTGGCCCCCGTGACGGTAGGTCTCGGCCTCGATCATGCTCGGGCCGCCCCCGGCTCGCGCCTTCTCGATCGCCGCGGCGGCGACGTCGTAGACGGCGTCCGCGTCGTTACCGTCCACGATGACGCTCTCGAGCCCGTAGGCGCTGGCCCGGTCGGCCGCCGGGTGGGCGACGGCGGTGACGTCGGTCGTTCGCGTGTACTCCATCCAGAGGTTGTTCTCGCAGACGAACACGATGGGCAGCGTCCAGATCGCGGCGAAGTTCAGCGCCTCGTGAAACGCACCGATGTTGGTGGTGCCGTCGCCGAAGAAGCACACGGCCACTTGGTCCGTTCCCCGGTACTGGGCGCTCCACGCCGCACCGCAGGCGATCGGCAGGTGCGCGCCGATGATCGCGTACGAGCCCATCACGCCGTGCTCCACACTCGTCAGGTGCATCGACCCGCCCTTGCCGGCCATCAAGCCGTTGGCCCGCCCGAGCAACTCGGCCAGCACCGGTGTCATGGGAACGCCTCGCGCCAGCGTGTGGGCGTGGCCGCGGTAGGTCGCGAAGGTCCAGTCCGTAGGGCGCATCGCGGCGGCGAAGCCGGCCGCGATCGCCTCCTGGCCGAGGGACAGGTGACTCGTGCCCTTCACCAGGTTCTCGAGGAAGAGGTCGTAGGCCCGCTGCTCGAAGAGTCGTAACTCCAGCTGTCGGCGGTAGAGGGCGACCTTGGCGTCGAGGTCGGTGGTGGCGTCGGTGACGGCGGTCATGGCATCTCCTAGTACTTGTTCGCGATCATCAGCTCTTGGGCGGGGAAGCGGGTCAGGATGGCCGGGCCCTCCTCGGTCACCACCACCTCCTCCTCGATGCGCGCGGCGGACACGCCGTCGCTCGCCGGGCAGTAGGTCTCCAGGGCGAAGACCATCCCCACTTGGAGCTCTATCGGGTCACGCAGGCTGTTCAGCCGGCTGATGATGGGCCGCTCGTGGAGGCCGAGCCCGAGCCCGTGGCCGAACTGCAACCCGAACGCCGCCATCTCGTCGGCGAAGCCGAACTCCGTGGCGGCCGGCCAGGACCGCGCGATCTCGTCGGTGCCGACTCCCGGCTTCACGAGGTCGATGGCGCCGTCCATCCACTCGCGCGCGCGGGCGTAGGCGTCGTGCTGGACCTCCGTCGCGCTGCCCACCGACAGGGTGCGGTAGTAGCAGGTCCGGTACCCGTTGAAGGAGTGGATGATGTCGAAGAAGGCCTGGTCGCCGGGGCGGATGATGCGGTCGGTGAAGTTGTGTGGGTGCGGGTTACAGCGCTCGCCCGATACCGAGTTCACCGCCTCCACCTGGTCCGAACCCATCTCGTAGAGCCGCTGGTTGGCCAGGGCCACGATCTCGTTCTCGCGCACGCCGGGCTTCAGCGCCTCGAAGATGTCCTGGTAGGTACCGTCCACCATCGCGGCGGCCTGAGAGAGCAGCATGATCTCGTCGGGGCCCTTGATCAGGCGCGCGTCGAGCATCGTCTGCTGGGCGTCGCGCACCTCCACGCCGGCCGCCTGCATCTCGGCGAGGAAGGGGAGCTCCACGATGTCGATGCCCACCGGCTGGCCGAGCACCCCGGCGTCGCCCAGGAGCCCGACGATCTCCTTGACCGCCGACTCGAAGAGGCCCACGCGCGGGGCGATGGCCCCGCGCAGCCCGAGCATCCCGGCGCGGCAGTTGTCGGGCTCGAGCCACGGCGCGTAGAGCTTGTGATGGCGCGCCGCGGAGCCGAAGTCCCACACCATGGGTTCGCCACCTCGCGTCAGCAGGCAGTACCGCGACATCTTGTCGCCGAGCGCACCGCCGATCCACGTCCCGGACACGTAGCGGATGTTGTAGAAGTCGAAGAGGAGCAGGGCGCCGAACTCGCTGGCCTCGAGCGCCGCCCGGGCGCGCGCGAGTCGGTACTGGCGCAGCCGCTCGAAGTCGACGCGCGCCTCGAAGTCCACGCCCATGTGCCCGGGCGTGTTCATCGTCGGCCCGAATCCCTGTCTCACGTCGCCACCCCCAACCCGTCGT
>JAJZYE010000223.1 GCA_021806055.1 Actinomycetes bacterium
GCACTCGCCGACCGCCTCGGTCTCACCCACGAGCGCTCGGGGCGCGGCGTCCGCTGAACGGCCCGGTGCCCACCGCGTCACCAGGACCCGGGACGGCGAGAGCGTACGAGGGCGTCGGTGACCTTGGCCCCTAGCCGACGAGGCGCAACCTCGCCAGACTGCGAGAAGAGCAGTCACGGGGACAGGAGAGTCACGACGTGAGCGCGTCGACTACCGCCGAGCAGGCGTCGCGGCCACCGGTCGCGTCGACCGGGCCGGCCGCGCCGCGCGGCGACCCGCGCACTCTGCTCTCGCTCGACGTGGCCGAGGCGCTCGACGCTCTGGGAAGTTCAGAGCTGGGTCTCGACGCGGCCGAGGCCGACCGGCGGCGCGCGAGAGTTGGCCCCAACACGCTCCCCGAAGCCCACCGGCGCTCGATCGCGACCGAGCTGGCCACACAGTTCGCGAACATGTTCGTCGTCGTGCTCGTCGTCGCGGCGGGTCTCACGTTCCTGACGTACTTCTTGAGCACGCCACGTGATTCGGCGAACCTCGAGTTGGCCTTCGCCATCGTTTTGGTGGTCGTGCTCAACGCCCTCATCGGCTTCGCGCAGGAGCACGCCGCCGAGCGCACCGCCGAGGCACTACAGGCCATGGTTCCCCACACGGCTCGCGTGTTGCGCGCGGGACGGCTCACCGAGATCCCCGCCGCGGACCTCGTGCCCGGTGACGTCGTCGTCGTGGACACCGGCGACGCCGTCTCCGCCGACTGTCGCGTGATCGAGGCCCACTCACTCGCCATCGAGATGTCCGCCCTGACCGGTGAGAGCGCACCAGTCACCCGCATCGCGGAGCCGGTGGACACCCGCGTCACGCCGATCGAGGCACGCGACGCGATCTTCATGGGAACCTCGGTCACCACGGGAACCGGCAAGGGCGTCGTCCTCGCCACGGGCCTGGACACGGAGTTCGGTCGCATCTACCGACTGACTGCCGAGCTACCCGCCGAGCAGAGCCCCCTACAGCGCCAGGTCTCGGACATGGCGCGACGGGTCGCGGCGGTGGCGATCGGCGCGGGCGCACTGCTGTTCGCCCTACGGATCCTCACGGGCAATCACGTCGCTCTGTCGTTCGTCTTCGCGCTTGGCGTCATGGTCGCCCTCGTCCCCGAGGGGCTTCCCGCGACGCTGTCGGTCTCCCTCGCGATCGGCGTGCGACGTATGGCCCGCCACCACGCGCTCATACGACGCTTGACCGCCGTCGAGGCTCTCGGGTCGACCACGGTGATCTGCACCGACAAGACCGGCACGCTCACCCGCGCCGAGATGACCCTCCAGCAGATCGACGTGGCCGGTCACGCCTACGCGGTGCGCGGCGTGGGCTACGCGCCCGAGGGCGACGTCGAACACGTCGACGTCGTTCAGGACATCCTGCGTCGCGGGGCACTGTGTTGCGACGCTCGGTTGCTGCCCCCCACCGGGCGCGACGGATGGCGCATCCTCGGAGACACGACCGAGGGAGCCATCGTCGTCGCGGCCCTCAAGGCCGGCCTCGACCTCGAGGAGGAGTCGGCGCGCACGCCGCGAATCGAGACCTTCCCCTTCGACGCGGACCGCAAGTTGATGTCGACGCTGCACCAGGTGGGCGATCACGTCGAGGCCTACGTCAAGGGTTCACCCGAGGCGCTGCTCGCGCGATGTGTCGACCAGCGCGTGAACGGGGCGAGCGTCGCCCTCGACGACGCCGCACGCGCCGCGATCTGCGACGCCAACGACGCGATGGCTGGCCAGGGGCTACGAGTGCTCGGCGTCGCCACGAAGGACGCGGACACCACCACAAGCCAGAACGCCGTCGAGAGTGGGCTCACGTTCCTCGGCCTGCTCGGTATCGCCGACCCCCCACGCCCCGAGGTCACCGCGGCCGTCTCGGCCTGCCGTCGCGCCGGGATCCGCATCATCATGGTCACGGGGGACTACGGTCTCACCGCCGAGGCCATCGCGCGTCGCGTGGGCATCATCGACGAGGGGCCAGCGCGCGTGGTGACCGGCACCGAGCTCGACGCCACGACCGACGAGACTCTGGCGTCGCTGGTCCGTTCGGACCAGCGCGTCATCTTCGCCCGCGTGCGACCCGAGCACAAGCTGCGCGTGGTCACGACCCTCGAGGGCCTCGGTGAGGTCGTGGCGGTCACCGGTGATGGGGCCAACGACGCACCCGCCCTGAAGCGTGCCAGCGTCGGCATCGCCATGGGCGAGGGTGGTACGGACGTGGCCCGAGCCGCCGCCGTCATGTGCTGCTCGACGACTCCTTCGCGTCGATCGCGGGCGCCGTCGAGCTCGGTCGTGCGGTCTACCGCAACATCCAACGCTTCCTCGTGTACCTCTTCAGCCACAACCTCGCCGAGTTGGCTCCGATCCTCGCTGCCACCTTCGTCGGGTTCCCCCTCGTGCCGCTCTCCGCCCTGCAGGTCCTCGCCATCGACCTGGGCTCGGACGTTCTCCCGGCCCTGGCACTGGGCGCCGAGCGGCCCGAGCCCGACACCATGAGCCGTCCTCCACGCGCGCCGAGTGAGCACCTCTTCTCGTGGGAGGTGGTCCGGCGCTTCCTGTTCCTCGGCACGATCGAGTCGGCCGGGTCGTCTTCGCGTTTTTCTGGCGCATCCACTCCGCCCACCTCGGATTCGACCAGTTCACCGCGGCCACGCCGACCTACCGCGAGGCGCTGACGATGACGCAAGCCGGAATCGTCGTCAGCCAGTTCTTCAACAGCTTCGCCGTGCGTACCGACCGCGAGAGCCTGTGGCACGTAGGTGTCCTCACCAACCCGGCGCTCATCGGCGCCGGCGCCATCGGGCTCACGTTCATGGCCGCGGTGAGCTACGTGCCGCTGCTGCAGGGGATATTCCACACGGCTCCCCTGCGCCTCTCGGACTGGCTGATCCTGGTGGCCTTCGGCGTGCTGCTGCTCGCGGCCGATGAGTCACGCAAAGCGTGGCACCGGCACGCCCACGGTCGGCACGCCCGGTCCGCCCCCCCCACCCACCCCCCCCCCCCCCCCCCCCCCCCCCCCCCCCCCGCCCCCCCCCCCCCCCC
>JAJZYE010000224.1 GCA_021806055.1 Actinomycetes bacterium
GATCTCGTCGAGGAAGGCGAGAACGCGGCCGAGCTGCTCGTCAGCGTGGGAGAGGAAGGCGGCGTACACCTCCATGAAGCGGGCGGCGACGCGTCGTTCGGTCGCGTCGAGGTCACGCCACGCCCGCACCCACGGCGGACGCGGGGAGAGGGCGGTCGAGTGGGGGATGACGCCGGCGGCACGCTGGCGCTCGATCACCTCGTCTCGCCAGTCGTCCCACCCCTGGTCGAAGTGACCCCGATAGTGGTCGCGCCACCGGGGCGGGGGCTGGTGGGGGGAGTGGCACGCGCCGAAGGCCAGGTAGAGGAAGAAGGGCTGATCGGCGTCGACGGCTCGGAGGTCGCCGAGAAACGTGATCGCCCGTGACGCCAGGTCGTCGCTGAGGTGGTACTCCTCGCCCTCGGCGGGCGGGCGCAGTGAGTGGTTGTCCTCGAAGAGGGCGGGGAAGAATTGGCTGGTCTCCCCGCCGTGGAAGCCGTACCAGCGGTCGAAGCCGCGCGACAGCGGCCACGTGGTGCGTGGCGCCGCCATGTGCGTCTCGTTGTCGGGCGTGAGGTGCCACTTGCCGACGGCGTAGGTGGCGTACCCCTGGGCACGCAACACTTCGGAGAGGTAGCCATTTTCGCGCGGCGGTCGTCCCCAGTAGCCGGGGAAGCCCACCGCGAGGTCGGCGACGCGGCCCATCGCGTTACGGTGATGATTGCGGCCCGTGAGCAGACACGCTCGCGTCGGTGAGCACAGCGACGTGGTGTGAAAGTTGGCCAGGCGAACGCCGTCGGCGGCGAGCGCGTCGATGACCGGGGTCGTAATCGTGGAGCCGTAACAGCCGAGTTGGGCGAAGCCCACGTCGTCGAGCACGACCATCATCACGTTGGGGGCGTGCGGGGGCGGCGTCGGAGTCGGGGGCCACCACGGCGTCGAATCGCGCCAGTCACGTCCAATTCGTCCCTGGAACTCCACGGTCACCCTGCTCCTCCGTTGGACAACCTCCCTAGCGTAGGACGGCGCCGCTGGCGACAGCGGTGTTCGTCGTCGCGTGGCACTCGTGACTAGGTTGAGCACGTGACCGGCCACGACGTTGCCCCGGGCGTCGCGCGACGAGTGCGCCACGCCGTGCGCGACGTGGTGGCGGTGGCGCTGGGCGTCGCGGTGCTGGTCGCCCTCTATAGCCAACGCGGCGACTTCACCGGTGCCCTGCACCGCACGATGAACGCGACGCCGGCGTGGAGCGCCGCCGCGGTGGTGGCGGAGGCAGTGTCGCTCCTCGCCTACGCGCTCCTGCAAGGTCGCATACTGGCGGTCGGTGGAATGTATCCGCGCGTACGGGAACTGGCCGCTGTCACCATGGCCAACGACGCGATAGCGCTCACGGTTCCCGGTGAGATCGCCTTCGCGAGCCTGTTTCGCTATCGTCAGTATCGATACTGGGGCGCGAGCGAGGCGGACGGCGCCTGGACGGTCGTGACGCTCATGGTGGCCCAGGCGATTGGCTTGTCGGTGCTGCTGCTGATGGCGGTGGTGGTGTCGATGGCCACCGCCACGAGTGTCGGTACGGCGGGGGCGGCCGTGGTGGGTCTGGTCGTGGTGGTGAGCGCGGGCGTGGTCCTGACGCACCGGGAGGTGGTCGTGCGGGTGCTCGACGCCCTGGTGCGCGTGAGCCGACGCGTGAGCGGCCACCCTCGTGGCGACCTCGCCGCTCGGGTCGCGAGCGTGCTGGAGGACATGCGCCGTCACGAGATGTCGCGACACGACACGGCGGTCGTGGTTGTGTTAGCCCTCGCGGCGTGGTGTGGTGATCTCGCCTGTCTCGTGAGTGCCTTCGCCGCGGTGGGCGAGCCGGTGCCCTGGCACGGGCTGTTGCTGGCCTACGGCGTGGCCCAGATCGTGGCGGTCCTGCCGATCGTTCCCGGGGGGCTCGGACTCATGGAGGGCAGTCTGGCCGTGATCCTGGTTGGCTATGGCGCGTCGCGCGTGGCGGCACTCGCCGCGGTACTCGTGTACCGTCTGGTCAGCTACTGGCTGGCGATCGCGGTGGGCTGGTCCACCTTCGCGGTGATGGTGGCGCGTCGCCGCCGGCGCAGGGCCCGTCGGACGGCGAACGATGCCCCCGTCTCGTTAGGACGGGTAGCGCCGCCCGACGGGACCCTGACCGAAGACGCGTAACACGTTGCCGGTGAGCAGGCGCATGAGACGTGCGGGGCAGGACGGCGTCGAGGGCGGGCACGCTTGTAAGGAGGCGATCCAGCTGTTGGCACCGCTCTCGAAGACCCCGGCGCCGCCGTGGGGCATCGTGTAGTACGTCGTGTCGGCGAAGTGGGCGCCGGGAGTTAGGACGCCGGTGACTGGTGAGTGGGCGAGGATCTGGACGTGTGGCGGGTTGCCGGCGCGTAACGGGTTGTACATCTGGAAGTCCGTGCTCAGCACGTCGGGAATGTGTGCTCCCCTCGCGAGGCCGGTTCCGCGGAAGAGCCAGGAGGAAGGAGCGCTGACGACGAGAGGGAAGCTCTGCGCGTTGTTGAAGCCGATGTACTCGCCCCCGACCAGCGTGCTGGCCGGTAGGTTGGCGGGCGGCTGACCCCACCAGTTCTGCGAGACCTGTGCGGGATCTCGCGCGTACAGCGGGTCCTGTTGGGGATCGCGGTAGTTCACGATCTCACGATTGGCGCCGAGGGGGGAGGGCTGCAGGCGCACTTTGCGCAAAATGGGGCTGGCGCCGAAGAAGATCAGGTTGACCCCCTCGTTGCGGGCTCGGAGGGCGGCTTGGCGCATCGAGAGGGACCACTCCTCGTCGTGGCCCGGCGAGATCAGCACGGCGTGACGCGACAGGAGGGCGCCGTGCGTGGCCAGGGTCACGTCGGTCCAGTAGGTGACGTCGAGGCCGTGCTGCTCCATGAAGCGCGTGAGCGGGTAGAGCAACCCCAGGAAGCCGCCAGCCCCGTTGCCACTCGCGTAGGGGCGGTCGAAGGAGACCACGCGCGAACGGCTCGAACAGGGGTAGACGCCGGGGGCGCAGGCGGTCGCGCCCTGGTAGAGGTCGTAGCCGCCGTAGGCGTTGAACACCTGGTC
>JAJZYE010000225.1 GCA_021806055.1 Actinomycetes bacterium
CTCGCTCGCCGAGATCGGGACGTGGCTCGAGGCGACGCTCGACGCCCGCGATCACGCGCACTAGGCGTTGACGGTGTCGAGGCGTCACCAGAGTGCGGGGGCTGCTGTGCGCAGTGTCGAAGTGCGCAGTGTCGAAGTGCGGGGTGTCGAAGTGCGGGGTGTCGAAGTGCAGGTAGTGAGGACAACGGAAAGCGGACGGTAATGGATCTCTTCGAGTATCAGGGCAAGCAGTACTTCGCGCGTTACGGGATCGCCGTGTCGCCCGGCGGCGTGGCCGACACGGTGGACGAGGCGTTGGCGGTCGCCGAGCGTGTCGGCTACCCGGTGGTCGTCAAGGCCCAGGTGAAGGTGGGCGGACGCGGCAAGGCCGGAGGGGTGAAGCTCGCGGCGGACGCCGACGAGGTGCGCACCCACGCGGGGACCATCCTCGGACTCGACATCAAGGGCCACGTGGTGCGCCGGCTGTGGGTCGAGCGCGCCAGTGACATCGCGCGCGAGTACTACGCCTCGTTCACGCTGGATCGACCCAACAAGGTGCACCTAGGGATGCTGAGTGCGCAGGGTGGCGTGGAGATCGAGACGGTGGCCCAGGAGGATCCCGACGCCATTGCGATGCTCTCGATCGATCCCGTGCGCGGACTCGACCTGGCGACCGCCCGGCGATGGGTCGCCGAGGCGGGACTCGACGAGGAGGCGCGCGCCCAGGCGGCCGAGCTGCTGGTGAAGCTCTACGAGTGCTACACCAAGGGTGACTGCGACCTCACCGAGATCAACCCCCTGATCCTGACGGCCGCCGGCACGGTCCACGCGCTCGACGCCAAGGTCACCCTGGACGAAAACGCCAGCTACCGCCACCCCGAGTGGGAGGAGTTCCGCGCGACCGAGACCGAGGACCCCCGCGAGCGCCGGGCCAAGGAGAAGGGACTCAACTACATCGGGCTCGACGGCGACGTCGGCATCATCGCCAACGGCGCGGGGCTGGCGATGTCCACCCTCGACGTGGTGAACCAGGTCGGCGGCACGGCGGCCAACTTCCTGGACATCGGCGGCGGCGCCAACGCCGACGTGATGGCCGCCGCGCTCGAGCTGATCAACTCGGACCCGAAGGTGAAGGTCATCTTCGTCAATGTCTTCGGTGGCATCACGCGCGTCGACGAGGTCGCCACGGGCGTACTCGAGGCGCTCGGACGGGTGACGATCACCTCACCCATCGTGCTGCGTCTCGACGGCACCAACGCCGTGGAGGGGCGCGCCATCCTGGCGCCGCACCTGAGCGACACCCTGATCACCGAACCCACCATGCTGGACGCCGCCCGTCGGGCCGTGGCCATCGCGAACGCCTGAGGAGGCACCATGAGCATCTTTGTCGACGAGAACACCTCGGTCATCGTCCAGGGCCTGACGGGTGGGCAGGGTCGGTTCCACGGACTGCGCAACCGTGACTACGGCACCCGAGTGGTCGCCGGGGTCACCCCGGGCAAGGGCGGATCCGACGTCGAGGGCATCCCCGTGTACAACACCGTGCGCGAGGCGGTGGAGGCAACCGGCGCGACCGCCTCGTTCGTCGTCGTGCCGCCGCCCTTCGCCGCCGGGGCGATCATGGAGGCCGCCGAGGGCGGCATCACGTTCATCGTGTGCATCACCGAGGGGATCCCGGCCCAGGACGAGGCGGTCACCTACAACCGCTTGGTCGAGGAGTTCCCCGGGGTGCGCCTGCTCGGGCCGAACTGCCCGGGCATCATCAGCCCCGGCAAGTGCAACATCGGGATCACCTCGGGGGACATCGCGCTGGCCGGGGGACCCGTGGGCATCGTGTCGCGGTCGGGCACGCTCACCTACCAGGCGCTCTACGAGCTGAGCATGCAGGGCGTGGGCCAGACGACCTGCGTGGGGATCGGTGGCGACCCGGTGCCGGGGACCAACTTCATCGACTGCCTGAGCGCCTTCGAGGCGGACCCCGAGACCAAGGCCGTGATGATGATCGGCGAGATCGGTGGATCCGAGGAGGAGCGCGCCGCGGAGTGGATCACCCAGCACATGACCAAGCCCGTGGTCGCCTACATTGCCGGCGTGACGGCGCCCGCGGGGCGCAAGATGGGTCACGCGGGCGCGATCATCTCCGGTTCGAAGGGGACGGCGCAGGCCAAGATGGCGGCGCTGTCCGCGGCCGGGGTGCGAGTCTGCCAGAACCCGACCGAGGCGGGACAGGCGATGGTCGACATCGTCGCGTCGCTCTAGCGTTGCGCGAGGTCCGGCTCGGGGTCCTGGTCTCCGGGACCGGCACGATCCTGGAGGCGATGCTGGAGGCTGGTCTGGTCGTCACGGTGGTGGCGGCCGATCGGCCCTGTCGGGGCCTGGACGTGGCGCGTGACGCGGGGGTCGCGACGGTGCTGGTCGATCGGGCGCACTTCGGGGGGTTCACGTCGGCCTTCGACCGCGACGCCTATAGCGCCGCGCTGGCCCGTGAGCTGGTGGCGCGCCACGTCGACCTGGTGGCGATGGCGGGCTTCGGCACGGTGCTCACGTCGGCGCTGCACGAGGCCTACCCCGGCCGCGTGCTCAACACCCACCCGAGCCTGCTGCCTGCCTTCAAGGGCTGGCACGCGGTGAGCCAGGCGTTGGCCGCTGGCGTGAGCGAGACCGGGTGCACCGTGCACGTCGCGACGGAGGCGCTCGACGACGGGCCGATCCTCGCCCAGCGCCGCGTCACCGTGGCGCCCGACGACGACGTGTCGTCGCTGCACGAGCGCATCAAGGCCGTCGAGCGCGATCTCTACCCGCGCGTCGTGGCTAGGGTGATGGCGTCGCTGGCCCAGGGCCGGGAGCCCTCGGCGGGCCGCGGCGAGGAGGAAGAGTGATGCGGGCGCTGCTCAGCGTGTGGGACAAGACGGACCTGGTGGAGCTGGCGAGGGGACTGGCCGCACTGGACGTGGAGCTGATCGCCTCGGGGGGAACCGCGGCGGTGCTGACCGCGGCCGGCGTGGCGCACCTCGACGTGGCCCAGGTGACCGGCTCGCCCGAGATGCTCGACGGTCGCGTCAAGACGCTGCACCCCGCGATCCAC
>JAJZYE010000226.1 GCA_021806055.1 Actinomycetes bacterium
CAGCAGGCGTGCCAGCGCCGTGCGCGACCCCGCCCGCGCGGCGACGAACAACTCATCAGGATCGCGACTGATCACAGCCGCCGCTCCACGCGCGCCCCCAGCGTCGTCAGTCGCCGCACGAAGTCGTCGTACCCGCGCTCCACATGCTCCAGGCCATCGACGGACGTC
This sequence comes from Actinomycetes bacterium, assembly GCA_021806055.1. Classification (GTDB taxonomy): domain Bacteria; phylum Actinomycetota; class Acidimicrobiia; order Acidimicrobiales; family RAAP-2; genus RAAP-2. The sequence goes on from JAJZYE010000226.1 coordinate 169, forward strand.
TCGCCACGCGCCACCAAGCCGGCCAGCACCAGAGCCGCGGTGGCGCGGATGTCGGTACCGCGCACTGAGGTGCCCACGAGGTGATCCACGCCACGGATCATCGCGTGGTGGCCTTCGGTGGTGATGGACGCACCGAGGCGCACCAACTCGTCGACGTAGCGAAAACGTCCGACGAAGAGGTTCTCACTCACCACCGACACGCCGTCGGCGATCGACAGCATGACGGTGATCAGTGGCTTGTAGTCGGTAGCCACGCCCGGGTACGGCAGGGTCGCCACGTCGCACGAGCGCGGACGCGCGGGACCGCGCACGACCACGCCCGGACCACGCTGGTCGATCACGCCGCCCATCGCCTGGAGCTTGCGCAGCAGCATCTCCATGTGGTCGGGCCGGGCGTCGAGCACCCGGACCTCGCCCCCGGTCACCAGGCCGGCCGCCAGGTAGGTCGCGGCCACGACCCGATCCGTGATGACCTCGTGGCGCGTCGGCTGCAGCGCCGCGACGCCGTCGATGGTCAGGCGTGAGGTGCCCAGACCCTCGATCCGCGCACCCATGGCGATCAACTGTCGTCCGAGATCCTCGACCTCGGGCTCACGCGCCGCGTTGTCGATGACCGAGCGCCCCTCGGCGAGCACGCAGGCCATCATCAAGTTGTCGGTCGCGGTGTGGCTGGGGTACTCGAGAGTGATACGCATCGCGCGAAGTCGACCGCCCGTCGCGGCCGCGTGGATCGACGATCGGTCGTTGCGGAAGGTGGCGCCCATCGCCGACAGTCCCTCCGTGTGGAAGTTGATCGGCCGGTGGCCGAAGTCGTCGCCCCCGGGCAGCGCCATGTTGGCCTCACCGCAGCGGGCCAGCAATGGGCCGAGAACGACGATCGACGCGCGCATCGCCTCGAAGAGGTGCGCGGGGGCGACGGGGTGCAAGTCGCTCGCCTCGGGTACGTCGATCGCCACCCGGTGCTCGCCGCGCGTCACCCGGCAGCCCAGGGCCTCCAGCAGCTCACACATCACGTCCACGTCGGTGATGTCGGGAACGTTCACCAGCTCGTGGCGCCCGGTGGCGAGCAGGCAGGCCGCCATCTGCTTCAGAACCGCGTTCTTGGCCCCGAACGCCTGCACGTCGCCCGCGAGGGGTCCAGCGGGCTTGACGACGAGTACGCTCACCCCTCAAGTATGGCCGACGGCGGCGGCCCACTCCCGTGGGTCGGGCCCGCCGGGAACGCCAGTGGCCCGCCGGCGCCTCGACGAGTACGCTGCAAGTGTGCAGGCGCCGCCCCAGCCCGACCGCAATATCGCCCTCGAGCTGATCCGGGTGACCGAAGCCGCCGCCATCGCGGGCGCGCGGTGGGCCGGGCGGGGTGACAAGAACGCGGCCGACGGCGCGGCGGTGGACGCCATGCGCTTCGTCCTGGAGGCCGTCGCCATGGACGGCATCGTCGTCATCGGGGAAGGGGAGAAGGACGAGGCCCCGATGCTTTACAACGGTGAGTGCATCGGTGACGGGAATCCACCCCTGGTCGACGTCGCGGTGGACCCGATCGACGGAACCACCCTCACCGCACTCGGCCGCAAGGGCGCGCTCTCGGTCATCGCCCTGTCCGAGCGCGGCACCATGTTCAACCCCGGTCCGTGCGTGTACATGAACAAGGTGGCGGTGGGCCCTCGGGGCCGCGGTGCGGTCGACGTCAACGCCACCGCGACCGAGAACCTGATCGAACTCTCGCGCCGTCTGAAGAAGCCCGTGGCGGAGCTCGGCGTGGTGATCCTCGATCGTCCGCGCCACGATGACCTGGTGGCGGAGGTGCGCGAGGCCGGAGCTCGCATCCTGCTCATCTCCGACGGCGACGTGGCCGGGGCGATCGCGACGGGGTGGCCCAACTCGGGGGTCGACGTGCTCTTCGGCATCGGCGGGACGCCGGAGGGCGTGATCGCGGCCGCGGCCCTCAAGGGGCTGGGCGGCGAGATCCAGGGTGTCCTGTACCCGCGCGACGAGGCCGAGCGCGCCCTCGCCGAAGCCCAGGGCTACGACCTCACCCGGGTACTGACCACCGACGACCTGGTGGCGGGCGACAACTGCTTCTTCTCGGCGACCGCCGTCACCGACGGCGACTTCCTGCGCGGGGTGCGTTTCCACGACTTCGGCGCGACGACCCAGTCCCTGGTCGTGCGCTCACGCTCGGGCACCGTGCGCACCATCGAGACATTCCATCGTCACGACAAGCTCCAGGAGTTCACCACCGCCGGCTTCTGAGGTCGCATGTGAACGAATAGTCACGTCGCCGTAGAACTTTTTGCTTGTGTCCGGTGACGACGGGCTCTACAGTCACCTGCACAACGTGCGACACATCAGGTTGAGGAGGAGCATGAACGTCACCCACCTACTCTCCATCAAAGGTCGCGAGGTCACCACGATCTCGCCCCACCGCAGCGTGCGCGACGCGCTCGACGTGTTGCGCGAGCACGGGATCGGCGCGCTGGTCGTGCGCGGGGCCACGCCGCCCTTCGACGGCATTCTCAGTGAGCGCGACATCGTACGCGCGCTCGCGATCGACGGCGCCGCGGCCCTGGATCGCTCGGTCGACGAGTTGATGACCCGCGAGGTCAACGTGTGCGAGGAGTCGACCTCGCTGGCCGCGCTGATGGCGCTGATGACCGAGAAGCGGATCCGCCACGTGCCGGTGGTGCGTGACGGCCAGCTGACCGGCCTGGTGTCGATTGGCGACGTCGTGAAGGCGCGCGTCGACGAACTCGAGCGCGAGCGCCGCGAGCTGCTGGACTACGTCGCCGCGCGCTGACTCAGCGCGCGGCCGCGAGTAGGCGCAACTCGGCTCGCGCCAGGGCGGCTCGCGCCAGGGCGGCGCTCGCGTGATCGTCGGGGTTCGAGGACAG
>JAJZYE010000227.1 GCA_021806055.1 Actinomycetes bacterium
GGCTTCCGGCAGTCAGATGGATACCCTTTTTATTTATCTGTTCTAGACTAGAGAAAAGTGTTCGCCTTCGAGGCGGACGAGGCGGGAGGATGCAATGACACGGACGGCGCACGAGGCCTTCGAGGCGATAACGGCCCATCACCGCGAGCTAGACGAGGGTCTGGCGCGCCGCACGAGCGTGGTGCGTCGAGTGGTGGACGGGGGTGGCGACCACCGCGACGCCGTCGCCGACGTTGTCGCGTTCCTCGTCGACGAGGTGCTGACGCACGCCTGGGCTGAGGAGCAGACCCTGTACCGGGCGGGCGGCAACGATGGCGTGCTCGTCGCCCAACTGCTCGACGAGCACCAGGTGCTGGTGACGGCGGTAGAGCAGCTCGCGACGGCGTCGGACGCCCGCGACGCCCGCGCTCGAGCCGAGTCGATCGCCGCGCTCTTGCGCGCCCACGTGACGAGGGAGAACGAGGAGTTGATCGCACCTCTACTCGCCGACGAGCACGAGGATCTCGCGTCGCTGCTCGACCAGATGCACCATCTCACCGAGCAGCGCCGTGGCGATGACGCGTCAGTCGACGAGTCGGCCGAGTCGGATCTGGTCGCGACGGTGCTGGCGTCGCTCATCCAGGCGACGGTCGCGCTCGCGCGAGCGGGCGAGTCCGAGCGGGCGGGTTCTCTCCTGGCGTCTGTGTGGACGGAGCTGCGCACGTCACGCCCGGATCTCGCCGTGCGAGCAACCGCGGCGCTGCATCGAGTAGCCCGCTCGGCGAGCCCGCAGCCGGTCGCGCTGTCGCCGCGTACGCGCGACGCGAACTCACCGGCCGGCGAATCCGTCCTCGACGTGCGCGACCTCGCCCCCGCGGGACGACACGAGTCGATCTTCGCCGCCTACGGCGCGCTCGCCTCCGGTCAGTCGTTCGAGCTCGTGAACGACCACGACCCGACACCGCTGCGTTACCAGTTTGAGGCCGAGCACGATGGCGAGTTCTTGTGGGACTACTTGGAGGCGGGGCCGCGAGTGTGGCGCGTGCGAATTGGGCGAGTCACGCGAGCGGCGGCGTCACACTGACGCCTCGCGATGAGGGTTGGTGGGCGAGTCATTACACTCGGTCGTCGATCGCGCCAGACTGGCGCGACCCATCACGCGCCGGTCGCGTTTGGTCCGGTCATGCTCGTGTGAGAGAGTGGGCGGCGATGGGCACGTCCGGTCACACCTCACGGCTCGTCACGGGCCGGGTTCGTACTGCGCGGCACGTGCAGGGTGTGCATTCCGGTGGCGTGCGGCTCGCGGGTGGTGCTCGGTGCCCGGTCGGCGACGATCGTGGCCATGCTCGCCGCCGACGGGAGCGGACGGGATCGTCTGTGGCTCGTCGCGGGCGGGTTGGGACGTGAGGACGCCGCTCTCGCCCGATGTGCGCCGGGTGCTCGTCGCCCAGAGCCTGCGGGCCTTCGCCTACGGCTTCGGCGCCATCATGGTGGGCACGACGTTGCGCGAGCGACACTTCTCCGCCGTGGAGGTGGGCGTCGTTCTGGCGGCGGCCCTGGTGGGGATGGCGCTCTCCTCGATCGCGATCGGGCGCTACGGTGACCGGCTCGGTCGACGGCGCTGCTACGTCGCGCTCTACGTCGCACTGGCGGTCACTGGCGTCGCCTTCGCCGTGGCCACGCCGCTGTACCTGCTCATCATCGTGGTCCTGAGCGGCGCGCTGTCGACCGACGTGGTGGAGTCGGGTCCCTTCACGTCCCTGGAGCAGGCGATGATCGCGACCGATCTCGCGGGCCGCTCGCGCCTGCGCGGGTTCGGGCTCTACAACGCGGTGGCGGCGGCGTCGGGTGCGCTGGGCGCCCTCGCGGCGGGCCTGCCGGTGCTGGCGCGGTCGATCTGGCCCGGTGCACCGGGTGACGCCACGTGGTTCCTGCTCTTCGTGCCGGTCGCGCTGACCGGCGCCGTGGTGGCGGCGTCCCTGTCGCCCGCGGTCGAGGCGTCAGCGACGCCGGCGAGTGCCTCGCGGGGACTGGCGCGCTCGCGCGGGGTCGTGCACGGGCTGGCGGCACTGTTCGCGCTGGATTCGCTCGCCGGCGGCTTCGTCGTGCAGGCCTTCGTGGCGTACTGGCTCGCCGTGCGCTACGGGGCGTCCACGACGACGCTGGGCGTGGTCTTCTTCGCGGTGGCGGTACTCCAGACGCTCTCCTTCCTGGCGGCGCCGCGCCTCGGTGAGCGCTTCGGGCTGCTGCGTACGATGGTCGCGACACACCTGCCGTCGAACGTCCTGCTGGCGCTGCTCGCGGTGGCGCCGAACCTGGGCGTCGCCGTGGTGGTGCTCTTGGCTCGCACGAGCCTGTCGCAGATGGACGTGCCGACGCGCCAGGCGTACGTCATGGCGATGGTCGATCCCGAGGAACGCACCGCGGCGGCCGCCTACACCAACACCGCGCGCTACGTCACGCGCCCCGTCGGCCCCGCGCTGGCCGGCGTCGTGCAGTCCGTCGCCCTGGGCGCTCCGTTCCTCATCGCGGGCTCACTCAAGATCGTCTACGACCTCGCACTGTGGCGCCGTTTCGCGCGCGAGCCACTGCCGGAGGAGTGCGCCGCACCGGGTGGCGCCCCGGGCGACCCACGCTGACCAGGAAAAAGGGTGCCAGCGAGCGCCGCGGCGGTGCGCTGGTGGGCTGCGGTCGCGCGGCGTGGGCTCACCCGTTAACCTTTTTCGGTGACCAACGCCGGGCCCCGCGGGCACGTGAGTACGCGGCGGGCGTTCGCGGGACGGCGTGTGATGGCGGCGGTGGCGGCCGCGGTGTTCGTCGGCGCGAGCGCGAGTGTGACGACGGCGGTGACGGCGGGGGCCTCGGGTATCGCCGGCGAGAAGGCCGCGGCCGCCATCCTGTATCGCCAGACCCAGACGATCTACGACCGCATCAACGTCCTCGGCGAGAAGTACGACCTCGCTCAGATGAACCTGAACCGGATCACCAATCGGATCGTGTCCACGAAGCGGGTGGTGCGCCAGATCGAGGGCCACGTGAGCGTGGACAACGCTCGCCTGCGCGCC
>JAJZYE010000228.1 GCA_021806055.1 Actinomycetes bacterium
CGCCCGTGAAAGTTCGGGAAGGTTGTTCTCGTAGTCGACGCCGCCCCGTGACCCGTGGCGCCACGGGTCACGGGGCGAGCGCGACTGAGTGACTAGAAGGTCCGTCTAGAGCGCGGACGACAGCGACGCGGCGGCAAGACCGTGCGCGTCGGCGACGGGCCCGTAGGTGATGGAGCCGTGGACCACGTTCACGCCCTCGGCGAGCGCGGCGTCGGCGCGCACCGCGTCGCGCCAGCCCAGCCGCGCCAGCTCGGTCACGTAGGGCAGCGTCGCGTTGGCGAGCGCGTAGGTCGACGTCGCGGGAACGGCGCCGGGCATGTTGGCCACACAGTAGAAGATCGATCCGTTCACCTCGAACACGGGGTCCGAGTGCGTGGTTGGGTGCGTGGCCTCGAAGCAGCCACCCTGGTCGACCGCGATGTCGACGAGCACGGACCCTTCGCGCATGCGAGCCACGAGCTCGTTGCTCACGAGCGTCGGTGCCTTGGCGCCCACGACCAGCACGGCACCGATCACGATGTCGGCGCTGACGCACGCCTCGTCGATCGCGTGCGCCGACGAGGCCAGGGTCTGAACTCGTCCGTCGAAGTGATGGTCCACCTCACGCAGGCGATCCAGGTTGCGATCGAGGACGGTCACGTTGGCGTGCAGACCCGCCGCGAGCGTGGCTGCCGCCAGACCCGAGACGCCCGCGCCGATGACCACGACGTTCGCCGGGGTGACCCCGGGCACGCCACTGATCAGCGTCCCGCGGCCGCCACCCGGACGCATGAGGTGATGCGCGCCCATCAGCGGAGCCATGCGCCCCGCCACCTCGCTCATCGGTGCCAGCAGCGGCAGGCTGTTGTCGGGCAGGCGTACGGTCTCGTAGGCGATGGCCACGTTCGACGCGGCCATCAGTGCGTCGGTGCACGAGCGTGACGCCGCCAGGTGCAGGTACGTGAAGAGGACCTGGCCGGGGTGGGCCTTCAATCGAGGGTACTCCGCCTCGATCGGCTCCTTCACCTTGAGCAGGAGCTCCGCCTGCTCCCACACGTCGTCCGCGGCCGCCACAATCGTTCCGCCGACGGCGCGATACTCATCGTCGCTGATCGCCGAGCCGACGCCGGCCCCCTGCTCGATCAGCACTCGATGCCCCGCACCGGTTAACTCACGGACTCCCGCGGGGGTCAGTGCGACCCGATTCTCATCGGTCTTGATTTCCTTCGGTACTCCGATGATCATCGTCGATCATCCTTTCTGTGTCGGGTTCCCTCATTGGCCACGGGCGTGACCGAGTCCATCCTTCGCCCTACGCCTCGATGTTGTGCATCACGTGCTTTATGCGCGTGTAGTCCTCGAAGCCGTACACCGAGAGGTCCTTACCGTAGCCGGATCGCTTGAACCCGCCGTGGGGCATCTCCGCGACCATCGGGATATGGGTGTTGACCCACACGCACCCGAAGTCCAGATCACGGGTGAAGCGCATCGCGCGACCGTGGTCGCGTGTCCACACCGACGACGCGAGTCCGTAGTCGACACCGTTGGCGAAGGCCAGTGCCTCGTCGTCGTCGGCGAACTTCTGCACGGTGATGACCGGCCCGAAGATCTCGTTCTGAATCATCTCGTCGTCCTGGCGCAATCCGGCGACCACGGTGGGGGCCACGAAGAAGCCCTGATCGCCCACACGCTCACCGCCGGCGGCGATGGACGCGTGGCGCGGTGCGCGGTTCAAGAAACCCGTCACGCGCTCCAACTGGTTGACGTTGTTCACCGGTCCGAAGAGCGCGTCCGCGTTGTCGGGCTGACCGATGACCGTCTGGCGCGCCTCGGCGGCGAGCGCGTCGACGAAGTCGCCGTAGACCTTGGAACCGGCGATCACGCGCGTCGCCGCGGTGCAGTCCTGACCCGCGTTGAAGTAGCCGGCGATCGCGATACCCTGCACGGCCGCTTCCACGTCAACGTCATCGAACACGATCACCGGAGCCTTCCCGCCGAGCTCGAGGTGCACGCGCTTCACCGTCTGGGACGCACTCGCCGCGACCTCCGTGCCCGCGCGAACGGAACCCGTCACCGACGCCATGGCCGGGATCGGGTGCTCCACCAGGAGCCGACCCGTGTCGCGGTCACCGCACACAACGTTAAAGACGCCGGCCGGAAGAACCTCGGCCATCAGTTCCGCCATGCGCAGCGTCGAGACCGGCGTCGAGTCACCGGGCTTGAGCACCATGGTGTTGCCGGCCGCGATCGCCGGGGCCCACTTCCACACGGCCATCATCATCGGGTAGTTCCACGGCGTCACCTGGGCGCAGACGCCCACCGGCTCACGCCGGATCATCGAGGTGAAGCCGGACATGTACTCCCCGGCCGACCGGCCCTCGAGCATCCGGGCCGCCCCGGCGAAGAACCTGATCTGGTCCACCATGGGCGGGATTTCCTCGGACATCGTGAGCCCTACCGGCTTGCCGGTGTTCTCCGACTCCGCGGCCACGAACTCCTGCGCCCTGGACTCGATCGCGTCGGCGATCCGGATCAGGGCCAGGCTCCGCTCCGACGGCGTGGCGTCGCGCCAGCCCTCGAACGCGTTCGCCGCGGCCGTGAACGCCTGGTCCACGTCGGCCGCGTCGGAGACCGGCGCGGTGGCGAAGGCCTCGCCGGTGGACGGGTTGATCAGCTCGGCGCGCCTGCTGGACCGCGACTCGGTCAACTCGCCGTTAATGAAATTCTTCAGTTCCCTCACCGTGGGGGGCCTCCATTCTGGCTGGTCGCACCGTATCCGGCGCGTGTTCTGATGATGCGGTCGCCCCGGGCGCGCCGCGGTGCCGCAGTCCGATCTGCTGGCTGTTGCCCGATCTAGTCGGTATTCGCCCCCTTGACAAGGTCAGTGTCCGCTCCCCGGCGTCCGTTCCTCCACCGCCCACGGCGAGCCGTAGTCGGTGAGCAGGTCGAGGAACGGGCCGGCGGGCAGGGCCTCCGGTCCGAGCACCCCGGTGCCCGACCAGGCGCCGGAGTCGATCAGTTCGAGCGCGACGACCGGGTTCACCGCGGTCTGCCAGACCACCGCC
>JAJZYE010000229.1 GCA_021806055.1 Actinomycetes bacterium
GGTGCGCGTCGCGGTCGAGCGCCTGGATAGCGGAGCCTTCATCGGGTGGTGCGGCGTGACACGCTGGAATCCGGACTACGCCAGCGCGGCGCTCGGCTACTGCTTCGACGAGCGGTCGTGGGGTCACGGCTACGCGACCGAGGTCGCGCGAGAACTGCTGCGGTGGGCGTTCGACACGTGGCTCCTGAATCGGGTCCAGGCCGAGGTCGACACGCGCAACGCGGCGTCGGCTCGCGTCCTGGAGAAGTTGGGCTTCGTGCGTGAAGGGACCTTGCGTGAGGACTGTGTCGTGAACGGTGAGGTCTCGAACTCGTGGGTGTACGGGCTCCTGCGGCGCGAGTGGCTCCCCTCGGCGTAGGTGACGCCTCACGGCACCACCACCCGGAGGGGTCCGACCACTAACCCAGCCCGAACGCCTCGGTCCACCGAGCGGGTGCCTCGTCGAGGAGGCTCGTGAGTGCCTGCTCCGGCACGGCGGGCGAGAAGAGGAAACCCTGCGCCAGGTCACAGCCCAGGCGGCGCACCACCTCGAGGTGGTCCTCGGTTTCGATCCCCTCGGCCAGCATGATCGTGTGGAAGCGATGACCGAGTGACACGATCGCGCCCAACAGCGTCTCGTTGAGTGCGCGCTTGGAGGTGGCCTGGACGAAGGACTGATCGATCTTGATGATGCTGGGTTGAAGGTTGGTCAGGTATGACAGCGACGAGTAACCGGTCCCGAAGTCGTCGAGCGCCACGCGCACGCCGAGCGCGGCGAGGCGCTCGACGGTGAGGCGGGACTCCTCGGCGTCGACGAGCGTGACGCTCTCGGTGATCTCGATCACGAGGCGACGCGCGTCCAGGCCCGTCTCGTCGAGGGCCGAGGCGACGTAGCCGACGAGGTTGGGATCGTGGAACTGGCGGGCCGAGAAATTGACGGTAACGAAGGGGGGGCGGGGACGCGAGCCGACCGACACCGCCGTCTCGATCGCCCGCGCGAGAGCGAGACGGCCCAGCTCGGTGCCCATGTCGGAGTCCTCGGCCGCCTCGATGAACGCACTGGGCGCGATCCAGCCGCGCGTCGGGTGGAACCAGCGCATCAGTGCCTCGAGCCCTACGACTTCGAGCGAGTCCAGCGAAACGATGGGCTGGTAGTGCATGTCGAGCTCGTGGTGACGAAGCGCGGCGCGAAGGTCCTGCAACAGCGTGAAGCGGGCCGTGGCGTGCTCGTGCATGGTGGGGGTGAACAGGACGGCGCGCCCGCGTTGGTGCACCTTGGCCTGATACAGCGCGGTGTCGGCCTCTTGGACGAGGGTGTGGGGATCGAGTCGCGTCTGGTTCCAGACGCTGACGCCCGCGCTGGCGCCCTGGACGATCTCGATGTCACCGAGCGTGAAGGGACGGGTGAGTGACGCCACGAGCCGGGCCGCGATGGCCTCCGCCTCCTCGGGCGAGGCGAGGGGTACGGCAAGGTACAAGAACTCGTCTCCCCCGAAGCGTGACAGCGTGTCGGACGCCCTCGCCACGCTCTCCAGGCGTCGCGCCACGGCGATCAGGAGCTGGTCGCCCACGAGGTGGCCGTACGTGTCGTTCACCCCCTTGAAGTCGTCCAGATCGAGTAGGAGCACCGCTCCCCACTCGTGCTGGCGCAACGTGCGCGCGTGCGCCTGGGCCAGTCGATCGTCGAAGAGCGCCCGGTTGGCGGTTCCCGTCAGTGGATCGTGGAGGGCGCGGTGGGCGAGTTGGGCGCTCAAGGCGCGCTCCTCGGTGATGTCACGCTCGGAGATCACGTAGTACAAGAGCTGGCCGTCGGCGCCGCGCGCCGCGCTGCGCGACACCTCGGCCCAGAGCACGTGGCCGTCGGCGTGGAGGTAGCGCTTGACGTAGCGGACCTGTCCCTCGCCACCGTCGCGCAGTCGCTGGTGCGTGGCCTCGGTGATCCCGAGGTCGTCGGGGTGGGTGAAAAGGGTCGAATCGTGGCCCACCAGCCCATCCAGGGAGTGGCCGACCATCTGGCAAAACGCCCGGTTGGCGGCGATGATCCGGTCCTGGGCGTCGGCGACGATCATGGGCGACATGTTCTCCTCGAACGCCAGCTCGAAGCGCTGCTCGGCTCGCACCTGCGCCTCCTCGGCGGAGCGTTGCGCTTCGAGCGATCGCGTGGCGGCCTTCAGCGCGGCGCTGGTGCGCTCGTCGGCGCGCAGTCGGGCGAGGGCGTGCTCCACCTCGCGCACTATCTGGTGCAGGCCTTCGACGACGGCGTCGTCGAAGGTGGCCGCGCGCCGAGCGAAGAGAATGAGCACCAGTGGCTCGTTCTCAAAGGGCAGTGCGATGGCCGATCGTGCCGTTCGAAGGAGCGGATGGTCCACTTCGTGTTCGGCGGCGTCGCGCCGGGGGAGGTGATTCGCGACCTGGGCACGGTGAGTGCGCAGGGCCCCGCGTGCCATCTCGTCCGACGCGGCGTCACGACTCGAGTCGGCGTCGGGGTCGTCGGGGTCGAGGTCGCGACCCGCGAGCGCGACCGGCACGGTCGCGGCGCCCTCGGAGACCGCGCGGCGCAGGCACGCGACGTCCGCGCACCCCTCGTCGACGAGGTCAACACAGACTCGCTGAAGCACGTCGTCACTCCCGGTGGCGATGATGAGCGAACCCTGGACCGTCGCCAGCAGGCGGAGCATCTGCTCGCGCGTGATCCGTTCGGTGACGTCGGTGTAGGACGAGATCACACCCTGTACGACCCCTCGCGCGACGGCGGGGTAGCTCGTCACGGCGAGCCATCGCCGCGGGCGGTCACCGAGATCGATGCCCATGATCACGCCCCGAGAGGGCGAGGACGTACGCATCGCGCTCGCGGCGGCAGTCTCGTCCAGAGTGAAGGGCGATCCGTCCTCGTGTACGAGGTGCCACCCAAGGTCGGTGAAACTGCGGCCCACGATGTCGTCACGGCGCAGATCGAGCCACGCCAGCACCGCGTCGTTGCAGTCGACCAGCAGTCCGTGGCGGTCGAAGAGCGCGAAGCCCACGTGTGGCGACTC
>JAJZYE010000230.1 GCA_021806055.1 Actinomycetes bacterium
CGTCGGCGAGGACGCCCAGGCGCCGCTGGTCGCCCTGCACGAGTACCGCGTGGCCGAGTTGGGGGAACGCTTCGGATTCGACGCGTGCTGTCACGACGCGTTCGACCGCGTGCTCGAGGCCTGGTACGCCACCCTCGAGACCGACGGGGACCCGACCCACGCCCCGGTGCCCTGGCGCGCCGTGGCGCGCGACCTGGCCCACGGCGCGGTCGCGCCGGCACTCGTCGCCTACGCCCTGGTCGACGAGGAGGCCGCCTCGGAGTTCCTCGCGAACTTCGCCCGGCCGCTGACCCGTCTCACCGGTCCCCTGGCCGCGCCCGGGCACTACCTGCTCGCGCGCAACTTCGAAGCCGACGACGAGGGGCTCGCCGGCGAGTCGGCGCTGCGCGCCGCGCTCGACGCCGATCCGACCTACGAGCCGGCGCTGGTCGACCTGGCCTGGTGCGCCAGCGATCGCGGCGACGCCGCGCGCGCGGTGCAACTCCTGACCCGGGTGACCAGCCACGACGTGTCCGACGAGCTCGCGCGCCAGCGCGCGTACGTCCCACCGCCCCACAGCGGCGTCGGTCGCAACGACCCCTGCCCCTGCGGCTCCGGTGCCAAGTACAAGGCGTGCTGCCTGGGGCGCCCCGCCCCCCTCGAGGAGCGCACCGGTTGGCTGTACCACAAGATCGTCACCTTCGCCCAGCGACCGGGCCAGCGCTCCTTCCTGCGCGACCTGCTCGACGTGGCGGTCGAGGCGAGTGGCGACAGCGATGAGAAGAACATCGTCCGGCTCCTTCCGCTCGTCGGCGACGTGGCGGCGATGGACGAGGACTCCCTGGATCACTTCCTCGACGCGCGCGCCGGCCTGCTGCCCGAGGACGAGGCGTCGCTCGTGCGCGCGTGGGGGGCACCGCTCCCCGGGCTCTTTCAGGTCACCGCGGTCGAACCCGGCGTGTCACTCGACCTGCTCGACACGCGCGACGCGCGCACCGTGCACCTCCTCGAGCAGTCTGGCTCACGGGGCCCCCAGCCGGGCGACTACCTCTACGCGCGCGTCGTCGAGGTGGCGGCGACGCCCCAACTCCTCGGCGTCCTGATCCCCGTCCCACTCGCGCGACGACCGGCGCTGCTCGCGATACTCGACGACGGCGGCGACCCGTTCGAACTCGCCGCCTGGCTCGGTGGGCTCTTCACCGCGCCGTCGATCGTCAACCGCGAGGGCGAGGAGACCATCCTCTGTCGGGCCGTGGCGCGCCCCACGATCCCCTGGCCCGCGCTCGCCACGCGTTTGGACGCGGCCTTCGGCGCCGCCCCCGACCAACGCTGGAGCGAGGTGATCGAGATCGACGGCGAGACGGTCGTGCGATCCTTCCTGCAGCGAGAGGGCGACGAGCTGATCGTCCTGTCCAACTCGGCCGCGCGCTTCGCGCGCACCCTCGACCGGCTCGAGGGCGAGGTCGGCGACCTCACGTTCCTGTCACGCGACGCCCCCTACCAGAAAGACCCGAACTCGCCGGCACCGCGCGACGAGGTCGTCGACCCTGCACTCGCCGCCCACCTGGCCGCCTTCATCGCCGAGCGCGAGGCCGCCTGGCTCGACGAGTCGATACCCGCCCTGGACGGGCTCACCCCGCGCGAGGCCGCCGCCGACCCGACGCGGCGCGAGGACCTGATCGCCCTGCTCAACGAGTTCGACCGCTACGGCGCGCCACCCTCGGGCGCCGCCACCTTCGACGTCGCGCGGCTGCGCCGCGCGCTGGGAGTCGACTGACGCTTCAGTCCATGTAGGCGCCACCATTCACCGCGATCGACTCGCCGGTGAGGAATGCGGCGTCGTCCGAGGCGAGGAACGCCACCACCACCGCCACGTCCTCGGGGGTCTCCAGGCGCCCCAGCGGCGTGTCACCAATCCACATCGCACGCACCGCCTCGGGCGTCACCGCTCGCAACGCCGCCTCCCAGGCCAGCTCGCGCTCCTGCATCGGGGTCGCCACGAAGCCCGGGCAGACCGCGTTCACGGTAATCGCGTGGGGCGCCAGCTCGAAGGCCATCGCCTGGGTCAACCCCACGACGGCGAACTTGCTCGCCACGTAGTCGGCCAGGTAGGGCACCCGGCCCTGTTTGGCCGCCATCGACGCAGTATTGATGATCCGTCCCGGGCGACCCAGCGCAATCATGGCGCGCGCGGCGGCCTGGCCGGCGTAGAAGACGCCGAAGGTGTTGACTGCGAACGTGCGTGCCAGGTCCTCGCGCGTCACGTCCACGAAGCGGGCCATCTTCGACACGCCGGCGTTAGAGACCCAGACATCGAGGCGGCCGTATTGCTCGGCCACGCCTCGCGCCACGACGTCGCAGGCGTCCGGATCCGTGACGTCGAGTGCCCGCCAGGTCGCGCCCTCGATCTCGTGCGCCACCTGCGAGGCGCGTTCGCCGTCCAGGTCGCTCACCACCACGCGATGGCCGCGCCGGCCGAGCTCGCGGGCGATCGCGGCGCCGATGCCCGACCCCGCACCGGTCACGACCGCGACCGGTCCCCCGTCGCCGGCGGGCTCGCGCGTCACGGGGGGCGCACTCGTGGTGAACGGGGTGGTGGGGGACGAGTCAGTCGTCACGGTTGCTCCTTGCCAGTCGGTGAGAGATGTCAGTCGTGCGCGCGCCGAGCTCGAGGTACTGCGCGTAGCGCTCGCGGTAGGTCGGCGCGAGCGCGGGTCGCGGGGTGATCACCTCCGCCACGGGCAGGGCTCCCACGACGTAGGACCAGTCATCGATCACGCCCGTCCCCAGGCCCGCCAGCACTGCGGCGGCGAAGGAGGCGCCCGGATGGTCGACGATCGACACCAGGTCGCGCTCGAGCACGTCGGCGAGGATCTGACGCCAGAGCCGCGACCGCGAGCCGCCGTTGGTCACACGGGTGCGACCCACCACCAGGCCGTCGTCGGCGAAGGCGTCCACGTGGGCACGGAACCCGTAGGCGATGGCCTCGAGGAACGCGCGGTGCACGTCACCGCGCGTGGTGCCCAGGTGC
>JAJZYE010000231.1 GCA_021806055.1 Actinomycetes bacterium
GTGGTCCGCGTGGGACAGGGCGTCGGCGGCGGCTTCGTAGTGGCGTCGGTTGGCGTTCACCGAACCGACGACCGCGACGTTCTCCAGCACCATGTTGCGGTTAAGAGCTCCCTCGTCGAACTGGACAGTGTGGCCACCAGAGGACACCCCCGTGAGGCAGACGACGCCGCCAATCCCCACGTGCTGCATCGCGTCGAGAATCACGTTGGGAACGCCCGTACACTCGATGATGACGTCGGGACCGTCGCAGGCGTCGTGCACTGATCCGCTGTGGTAGGTGGCACCGAGCGCGCGCACGAGATCGGGCTTCACCCCTGAGGTCATCTGGTCCAGCACGTGGACGTCGAGCCCTTTCTGGACGCCGAGCATCGCCGCGAGCAGACCAATCGGGCCGGCCCCGGTCACCAGTACCTTCTCGGGGTTCCAGTGAGCGCGACGTCCGATGCGGTCAACGTCCTCCCACGCCTTGGCTACGACGCTGGTGGGCTCGAGCAGCACGCCCAGGGAGCCCAGCGATGGATCGACCTTCACGACGAACTCCGGCGCGATTCGGTAGCGTTCCGAGAGGTAGCCGTCGCGCTCCTTGATGCCGCGCTCGGTGTAGCGACCGTTGCGGCAGAAGTCCCACTCCATGACGGCGCAGTTGGCGCACGGGACCGGATCGGGACGGCGCACGATCCCTACCACGAGGTCGCCGGTGGCTACGGGCGCGCCCGCGGGTGCCTCGAGCACCCGCCCGAGTGACTCGTGACCGAGGACGAGGCGCTCACGACCCGGTGGGGCCCAGCCGTAGGCACCGGAGAGGATCTCGATATCGGTACCGCAGATTCCGACCGCCATGGTCTCCACCACGATCGGGCCATCACTCACGGGGGGCTCGTCCACGTCGGAGAGTTGGGCCGAACCGGCCTGATGGGGGATCACGGTGAGTGCCTTCATGTCTACCTTCTTTCTGGAGGGTCCGTCGGTCCCGGCGACGAGATGGCTGGCTCAGCGTGCGCGGTGGCGGCGGGCGGTCGTGAGCGGCCTTACCGCCGGAGGGAAGAGGGAGCTGGCGTGGTCGATCACTCCTCGCGTCGGTGTCGTGGTGGGCGTCGTGCGTGGTTCATCGTGCTTGGTCAGTCGATACGCCGAGTTGACGAGGGACACGTGGGAGAAGGCTTGGGGGAAGTTGCCGACGAGTCGATGGGCAGTCGTGTCGTACTCTTCGGAGAGCAGGCCGAGGTCGTTGCGCAGTGCGAGGAGTCGGGTGAAGAGATCGCGGGCGTCCTCGGTACGCCCGATGAGGTGGAGGCAGTCCACCAGCCAGAACGAGCACGCGAGAAACGCGCCCTCGCGGCCCGTGAGGCCGTCGACGCCGCCGGTCGCGTTGGTGTTCTCGTCGTGGGTGCGGTAGCGCAGGACAAAACCGTCGTCGAGCAGTGAGGTGTTGATCGCGTTGATCGTCGCGATCACGCGTGGGTCGCTCGGGGGTAAGAAGCCGACGAGGGGGATGCGCAGCAGGCTGGCGTCGAGTTGGTCGGAGCCGTAGTACTGGGTGAACGCCCGCACATCCTCGTTGTACCCCTGGGCGCACACTTCGTCGAAGATCTGTTGGCGAACCTCACGCCAGTGGTCAATGGGGCCCTCGAGATTGGGCCACTCCTCAAGTGTTTTGATCGCGCGGTCCACGGCCACCCAGGCCATCACCTTGGAGTAAGTGAAGTGCCGGCGCGGACCGCGCACCTCCCAGATGCCCTCATCGGGCTCGACCCAGCGCGCCTCGACGTAGTCCATGAGTACGCGCTGGAGGTTCCAGACGGCCTGGTTCTTGACCCCCTCGGCGTGGGCCGCGTGGTAGAGCGCCGACATCACCTCACCGAAGACGTCGAGTTGAAACTGTCCCGAGGCGGCGTTGCCGACTCGAACGGGTGCGGACTTCTCATAGCCCGGCAGCCAGCTCACTTCCCACTCCTCCAGTCGGCGCTCGCCGGCTGGCCCGTACATGATCTGCAGTTGTCCGACGTCACCGGCTATCGCGCGCAGCAACCAGTCGTGCCAGGCCGTCGCCTCGTCGAGGTAGCCGCCGCGCATCAGCGACTCGAGGGTGAAGGTCGCGTCGCGCAGCCAGCAGTATCGGTAGTCCCAGTTGCGGCCCCCTCCGAGGGTCTCGGGCAGTGACGTGGTCGCCGCCGCTACGATGCCGCCGGTCGGAGCGAAGGTGAGAGCCTTCAACGTGATCAGGGAGCGCACGACGGCTTCGCGCCACGGGCCCTCGTAGGTGCACTGGGCGGCCCAGTCCCGCCAGAAGTCATCAGTGCGGCGTACGGCATAGGACGCGTCGAGGGGGGGTGGGGGATCCTCGTTTGACGGGTGCCAGACGAGCGTGAACGCGAAACGTTGGCCTTCGTGGACGGCGAAGTCGGCGATGGTGTGCATGTCCTCGCCGACCGGCGCCACCCCGTGCCACAGGGCGACTGCTTCGGGACCCGCCGTCATGCGCACCAGTCCCTCGGTTGACGTGACCCACGGGACCTCGCAGCCGTACCCGAAGCGAACGGTCAGGTTCATGTGCATGTCGACCGTTCCCGCGACACCCTCGACCACGCGCATGACCTGGGGATGGGTCTCTCGTATCGGCATGAAGTCGGTGACGCGAACCGTGCCGGTGGGCGTGTCGAACTCGGTCTCGAGGACCAACGAGTTCTCGCGGTAGCGCCGGCGCGTGGCGCTCGCGCCCGCCGAGGGGGCGAACTGCCAGAAGCCGTGGGACTCGTCGCCCACGAGGCTCGCGAAACACGACGGGGAGTCGAAGTCGGGCAGGCACAGCCAGTCGATCGACCCGTTGACACCGACCACCGCCGCCGTGCGCAGGTCGCCAATCACCGCGTAGTCCTCGATTGGCAGGGTCACGTTCTTCATTCTTGCCCGAGCGCGCGTCACACGCTGGTCGGGCGAGGTCGACGCGTGGGTTCACGGGGTCGCGGGGCGTTGCGTGGCGTTGCGTGGCCCGTCGAGCG
>JAJZYE010000232.1 GCA_021806055.1 Actinomycetes bacterium
CCATCGGCTCGAACTCGCGAGGTCGGAACACGAAGTTCTGGGGCGTGATCTCGTTGCGGAACGACTTGCCGACCTGAGCGATGCCGAAGGGCGGACGGCGGCGCGTCGTGGTGAGCACGTTGGCGAAGTTCGTGAACATCCCCTGCGCGGTCTCGGGACGCAGGTAGGCCGTCGCCCCCTCGCCCTCTACCGGACCCGCCTGGGTCTTGAACATCAGGTTGAAGGCTCGCGCCTCGGTGAATTCGGTGGAGCCGCAGCTCGGGCACACTCCGTCGATCTTGTCCTCACGCCAACGCTCGTGACAGCGGCGGCAATCCACCAGTGGGTCGGTGAACGTCGCGAGGTGGCCCGACGCCGCCCAGATGGCGGGAGGGCCCAGGATCGCCGCGTCGAGGCCCACGACGTCGTCGCGCAGCTGCACCATCGATCGCCACCACGCCTGCTTCACGTTACGCAACATGTTGACGCCCAGGGGGCCGTAGTCGTACGCCGAGCGAAAGCCGCCGTAGATCTCGGCCGACGGGAAGATGAACCCCCGCCGCTTGGTCAGGTTGATCACCTTCTCCAACAGGTCGTGATCCGTCCCGTCGGACGACGTCGCGGGGTCGGGTACGCTCACCATCGCTCCAGGCTACCGGGTGGACCGGCGGCGACCCCGCGCCGACGCTGACCCCGCTCAGCTCGAGCGCAGGCGCACGATCACCGCGTTGGCCACCAGCCGACCGCGTGGTGCCAGGGTCACCCGCCCGTCGCGCACCCGCACCAGGTGGCGGATCTCGTCGAGCGACTCGAACGCCTCGACGGGCACTCCCCGTCGGGTGCGCAACGCCAGCGACTCGCGCTCGAAGCGACGAGTCGCCTCGTCGAGCACCTCCTCGCCCGCCGTTGGCGAACGACCCGCCCGCACGCGCGCGATATAGCGCTCGGGCGTTCGCACGTTCCAGTAGCGCCGCCCGTCACGGTGCGAGTGGGCGGCCGAGCCGTAGCCGACGTAGTCGCCCTGATCCCAGTAGACGTGGTTGTGGCGGCACTCGTGACCCGGGCGCGCCCAGTTGGAGATCTCCTCCCACTGGTATCCGGCGCGTTCCAGGGTGCGCCCCACCAGGTCGTAGGCGTCCGCCGTGGCGTCCTCGTCGGGGTGGCGCGTGGGGTCGCGCCCCAAAGGCGTTGCTGGCTCGGCGGTGAGCGCGTAGCAGCTGAGATGCGGCGGCGGGTGCTCGAGGGAGAGCAGATCATCCAGGGTCGCGGCGACGTCGTCGAGCGTCTCGGCGCGCGACCCGATGATCAGGTCCATGTTCCACGTCGCGAAGCCGGCGTCGCTCACCGCCCGCGAGACGGCCTGGTGCGCACCGACACCGTGGCGTCGGCCCAGGTCGGCCAGCACGTGCGCCCGGGTCGACTGCACACCGAAGCTCATCCGGGTGACGCCGCCCTCACGATACGTGGTCAGCCGGCGCGGGTCCGCGTCTTCGGGGTTGCACTCCACGGTCACCTCGGCGTCCGCGGTGCGCTCGATCGCCTCCAGGATCGCCACGAGGCGCGGCGCGGGCAGGCGCGAAGGGGTGCCGCCCCCGAAGAAGACCGACGTGGCGGGCGGGACCTCGCCCCGATGGCGCGCGATCTCCTCGAGCAGGGCCTCGACGTAGTCCTCCATCAGGTCGTCGCGGTCGGCGAAGGTCGCGAAGGCGCAGTAGTCGCAGCGATGTGCGCAGAACGGCACGTGCACGTAGACCCCGAAGTCGCGACCCGTCACGATCCGACCCGTGCGCCGCGGCGCACCTCCTGATAGCGCGCCAGCGCCTTGGCGCGCTCGCGCGCCAGATCGACCATCGCCGGAGCGTAGTGCACCGTTCCTCCCTCGGGTTGCGCGCAGTCCGCGGCGCGCGCATCCCCCAGCTCGGCCACGTAGCGGCGCACGTAGGCCCCGTCGGGATCGACGACCACGGCCTGGCGGGTCGGATTGAAAATCCGAAAGAACGGCGCCGCGTCGGTGCCCACGCCGGCGCACCACTGCCACCCGTGCTGGTTCGACGCCACGTCCGCGTCGATCAGACGCCACAGGAACCACCGCGCGCCCCAACGCCAGTCCAGGTGCAGGTGCTTGACGAGGAACGAGGCGGCGACCATGCGCCCGCGATTGTGCATCCACCCCTCGGCCAGCAACTGGCGCATGGCGGCATCGACCAGGGGGTAGCCGGTCCGTCCGCGCGCCCAGAGCCGGAACCGTTCGGCGGCGTGTTCGTCGCGGTCCACGCGCAGGTGCTCCATCGCCGGCTGCAGGGCACGCCCGCGCGACGCCGGCCAGTGCCACAGCACGTCGGCGTAGAAGTCCCGCCACGCGAGCTGGCGCGACAGCGCCACGGGACCGGGGCCGGGTCCTCGGAGTGCCGCCAGAACCTGGCGGGGGTGCAACTCGCCGAAGTGCAGCGCGGCGCTCAGACGGGTCGTACCGTCGCGATCCGCCCGATCGCGCGTAACGGCGTAGTCCGCGACGGTCGCGCCCAGGGTCGCCAGGCGCGCAAGGGCGGCGGACTCCCCGGCGCTCGCCATCGTCGGGGGCGGGTCGTCGGGCAGGTCGCCGAAGTACCAGGGGCGTCGCGCGTCCAATCCAGTCGGCCACGTCGGCGGATCACTCGCCACGCGCCGCCACGTCGGGGCGCTCGCGGGACGCGGCGACACCGCACTCGCGAAGGGTCGCCAGGCGCGCTCGTAGGCGCCGAAGACTCGATAGGGACCGCCCGACCCGGTGGCCAACGTGCCGGGGACGACGACGTAGGGGGAGTCCACCAGGTGCAGCCGTAGCCCGGCACCCGCCAGCACCACGGCGACGCGTTCGTCGCGCGCGCGACTCACGGGTGTGCCATCGCCCGTCGCGAACACCTCGCGCGCGCCGACCGACCTCGCCAGGTCCACCAACACCGCCGCCGGGTCGCCGTCGCGCACGACCAGACGTGCGCCCATCGACTGGTCGAGCGCCGACAGGGAACGCCGCAGGTAG
>JAJZYE010000233.1 GCA_021806055.1 Actinomycetes bacterium
GCGATGCGCTGGTCGACGAAGTCCCGGAGCACGTCACGAAACGCTCGCTGCTCGTCCGTCAACTGGTAGGTCATCGTCCGTCCTCTCCTGTTGACACGCTCGCGTCGTGTGTCGCGGCCACCAGACAGTCGTCCGCCACGGCGTCCACGAAACGGCGCTGAGCGACGTAACTGTGCGCCAGGCCCGCGAACGGCGCGGCCGCCCGCGCGTCGACGGCCTCGACACCGTCGAGGCCGAGCACGGTCATCGCCACACGCACGTCGTCGGGCGTCGGGCCGCGGCCGATGAGACTCGCTCGCTTCGCCGCCACCAGCCCCACGCCCAACTCGACGTCGTGGCGGTCGTGTTCGTGCGCGAAGTTCAGACCGGTGATTGCGTGGTGCGCCAGTGTCAAGGCGTAGCCCTCGCCAGGCGCGGGAGTCCCACGATGGAGGGCCGTGACGGGGTGCGGCGAGCGCTGCAGACCGGGCTTCTGTGGACGACCGAGTTCGGGAGTGTGGGTCGTCATCGACGGGCGTACCACTCCCGCCACCGGAACTGGTTGAAAGGTGGGTTGAGTCACACGTCGACCTTACCGCCGCGCCCTCACACCCTCGAGAGCCACTCCTCGTAGCGGGGCAACTCCCCCCGTACCGCGTGGTGATAGGTCGACTGGAGGGCCGACGTCACCGGACCCGGCGTGACGACGCCCACCGCCCGGTCGTCGACGGAGGCGATCGGCACCACCTCGGCCGCCGTTCCCGTCAGGAACGCCTCGTCGGCCAGGTACAGGTCGGTGCGCACGAGCGACTCGAATCGCACCTCGTAGCCCAGATCACGGGCGATCTGGACCACCGTCGCCTGGGTGATGCCGGCCAGCGCACCGGCCTCGGACGGCGGCGGGGTAAGAATCACCCCATCGCGCACCACGAAGATGTTCTCCCCCGTGCACTCGGACACTCGACCGTCCGGGCCCAGCAGGATCGCCTCGTCGTACCCGGCCTTCACGGCCTCGACCTTGGCGAGCGCTGAGTTGACGTACATCCCGGTCCCCTTCGCGGCGGTCGGCATGGCGTTGGGGTCGTGGCGACGCCACGACGAGATCTTCATTCGCACGCCGTGCGCCGCGCCCTCGTCACCCAGGTACGCCCCCCAGGGCCACGCGGCCATCGCGACGTTCACCGGGGCCGCCAGTGGGTTGACGCCCATCTCGCCGTAGCCCAGGTACACCAGCGGGCGAAGGTAGCAGCCGTCGTGCAGCTCGTTGACCCGCACCACCTCGAGCGCCGCGTCGCACAGCTGGTCGACGTCGTAGGGGATCTCCATCATGAGGATCCGGCAACTACGCACCAAGCGCTCCATGTGCTCGCGCAGTCGGAAGATCGCGACACCCAACGGCGTGCGGTAGGCGCGGATCCCCTCGAAGGCCCCCGTGCCGTAGTGCAGCCCGTGACTCAGTACGTGCAGGCGAGCCTGGTCCCAGTCGACTAGGACGCCATCCATCCATATCTTCTTCGTGGGGGTGATGGGCATTACAACCTCTCTCGAACGGCCTCGGTAATCGCGATCGTCCCCATAGTGGCGACGTCTCCCCCGAAGTCTTGCACGGCCCGGGCGATACGTGCGGCGGCGTCACGCTCACCGAGGAACTCGACCAGCAGCGCGACCGACGAGATCGCCGCCAACGGGTTCGCCCGCCCGGTCCCGGCAATGTCGTGCGCGGCCCCGTGCACCGGCTCGAACATGGACGGCCCCGTGCGCGCGGGGTTGAGGTTGGCGCTCGCCGCGTAGCCGATGCCGCCGGTCACGGCGCCGGCGAGGTCGGACAGGATGTCACCGAAGAGGTTGTCCGTGACGATGATCCCGTAGCGCCGCGGATCCTCGACGAGGTAGATGCAGGCGGCGTCGACGTGCTGGTAGTCCACCTCGACGTCCGGGAACTCCTCGCCCACCTCCGTCGTGACCCGGGACCAGAGGTCGCCAGCGAAGGTCAGGACGTTGGTCTTGTGCACGAGGGTCAGGCGGGGCCGCTTGAGCTGCGCGGCCCGGGCGAAGGCGTAGCGCACGCAGCGCTCCACACCGAAGCGCGTGTTCACCGACCCCTGCGTGGCCACTTCGTGCGCCGTGGCGCGGCGCAGCACCCCACCCTCGCCCACGTAG
Organism: Actinomycetes bacterium; assembly: GCA_021806055.1. Lineage (GTDB taxonomy): Bacteria > Actinomycetota > Acidimicrobiia > Acidimicrobiales > RAAP-2 > RAAP-2. The sequence continues at coordinate 2,140 of JAJZYE010000233.1, forward strand.
GGTCCCTCGGTGTTCTCGCGCACGATGGCGAAGGAACTCCCCTGGCCGATCGAGCCGGCCACGGCCCGAAATGGACGGTAGTTCACGTACAGGTCCAGTGCGAAGCGCAGGCGCAAGAGGAGTCCTCGCTCCAGCACCCCGCCGGGAATACGCGTGTCGCCGATCGCCGGGCCGATCGCCCCCAGCAGGATCGCGTCGAACCCGCGTAGCTCGTCCAGCGTCGCGTCATCGAGCACCGTGGCGTCTCGAAGGTAGCGGTCGGCGCCCAGGTCGAAATCAGTAACGTCCAGCGTGACGCCTGCGGCCCGCGCGATCGCCAGGGCGGACGCGGTCACCTCCGGTCCGATACCGTCGCCTCCGATGACCGCCACCCGAAAGTTGCTCTGCATGGGTCCTCCTTGCGACCAGTCTGCTCCACGCCGCGAGCCGCGAGCCAGCACACGGCAACGAGCCCGCACTGTACACTCAGAACTTCACCACTTCGTACACGGGGTAGCGGCATGGCCGGGGAAATTCATCGCATCACGAGGGAGACCCTCGAGAAGCTGCGCGAGGAGTACGACTATCTGACGACCGTGGGGCGCACGGAGATCGCGCGTACCATCGAAGCCGCCCGCCTGCTCGGCGACCTCTCGGAGAACGGCGACTACCACGCCGCGAAGGACGAGCAGGGAAAGATGGAGTCGCGCATCCGACAGATCGACCACGTGCTGCGCAACCACGAGCTGGTCGAGCGCGACGTGCACACCGGCGTCGTGCACCACGCCTCCATCGTGCAGGTCGTCTACGAGGGTGACCCCGACGACGACATCCAGGAGTTCTTCGTGGGCTCGATCGAGGAGAAGCCCGACGGAGTCC
>JAJZYE010000234.1 GCA_021806055.1 Actinomycetes bacterium
GGGGTGGGCGATCGCGGTGGGCTGGTAGTCGACGATGAAGACGGTGTGCAGTTGCGCGCCCACGCGCTGGTCGATCAGCATGCGCACCCCGATGCCGCTGTAGGCCAGCAGAGCGGTGGCCATCGAGGGTGACGCCGTGGGATCGTTCACGGCGGCGCCGCGCGCGAGCCGGTGCAGGTCCATGGACGGCGGGTCGAAGCGCACGGCGTGGCGATTGCGGGGATCGCGCATGTCGGGCACCGCGGGTTCGCCGCCAGCCAACGCCGCACCCGTGAAGAAGGTGTCGCGACGGCGCCCGTCGTCGAGGTCGCCCGGCGCGTGGACCTCCATGAACGTCGCGCCGTTGTCGAGGGCGCGCAGTGAGTACGTCACGCCGACCGGGATCACCGCGCAGTGATCGGGCCCGAGCCAGGTGGTCGCGCCCTGCATGGTGATGCTCAGCGCCCCCTGGCGCACGTAGAGGCTTGACTCGAAGGAGTGCACGACGGCGTCGATGGTGCCGCCCGGGGCCAGGTGCCCCACGTACAGACCCATGTGCGGGGAACCCGTACTGCGGTCGAGCAGGGTCTGGCGGGTGTAACCCGCGGACGAGGAGGCGTACGCGGCCGGCGTGGTGGCCGCCGCGTCGTCGATCGCGGTGAGGTAGTACACGAGTCGTCTCCCGTCGCTACTTGAGGAGCCAGCCGCCGTCGACGGCGAGGTTCACGCCGTTGACACCGGTGTTGTCGAGGAGGAATTCGACCGAGTGAACGATCTCGGCCATGGTCACCAGTCGACCCAGCGGGGTGCGCGAGACGATCGGCCCGTTGTCCTTGTCCTCCCAGTAGGGGCTGTCGCCGATGATGCCCGGGTGCACCGCGTTGATGCGCACCGGGGCGATCTCGGTGGCGAGGGAGTGGACGAGGCCGACCACGCCGCCGTTGACGGTGGAGACCGTGGTCGATCCCGGATACGGTCGCTCGAGCGCCAGACCGCCGAACAGGACGATCGACGCGCTCGGGCGCAGGCGCGTCAGCAGGACGTGGATCACCTCGGTGTAGCCGACCAGCTTGAGGGTCACGAGACGGATGGCGCGCTCCACGCTGTAGTCGGCGATGCGGTTGGCGTCGCGCTCGATCGCGGTGATGACCAGATCGTCGACACTGCCCACCTCGGCGAGTGACGCGGCAATGGTCTCGGGGCACGCCAGGTCGACCGCGAGCGGTCTCGTGCCGTGGCCGATCTCCTCGGCGGCCTTCGTGGCGCTCTCCCTAGTCCGTCCCGACAGGTACACCGTCGAGCCGCGCGACGCCAGTGACGTCACCACCTCTCGCCCGATCCCCTGCGTGCCGCCGAGCACGACCGCCACGCGCCCCTCACGATCCATCGCCATGATCCCCCCTCCATGATGTTCAGTAACGTCGAACATAGTGGATACCAGAAGTCGGGGCCAGTGACACGTGCATCGCTCTCCCGCGCGGCTCGTGCGTCAGTATCACCCGTAAATGAGGGCACCCTCGCGCAGTGAGGGGCCAGCGGGGCTGAATGGCGGGCGAGCGCCCCACCAGGCTGGAAGCGAACTCTGTACAGTCACTCTGTACAGCGTTTACCACGGTGCTACGCTCAGCGCCAATCAGAGGGGGAAAGGGTTACGCAATGACGGAACGAAAGAGTTCGACGGGGGAGTCACTCGAGCGGGGCCGACCGGTGGTCATCCGCCACGGTCTCGTGATCACTATGGACGCGACGCACCGCGTGCTGCGCGACGCGGATGTGCTCGTGGTGGACGGCGTGATCGCCGACGTCGGCCCGGGGCTCGTCGCGCCGGCGTCGGCGCTCGAGATCGACGCGACGGGCGCCATCGTGATGCCGGGCATGATTGACACGCACCGGCACATGTGGCAGACGGCGATGCGCGGCTACGGCGCCGACTGGACGCTCTCGCAGTACTTCGTGTGGTACTACCTGCAGCACGGCAAGAACTTTCGGCCCCAGGACATCTACGCCGGGAACCTGCTGTCGGCGCTCGAGGCGATCGACGCCGGCGTGACGACGTCGGTGGACTGGTCACACGGTTTGCAGACGATCGAGCACGCCGACGCCGCCGTCGACGCCCTCGAGGCGGTGAACGGCCGCTTCGTGCTGGCCTACGGCAACATCCAGCGTGGGCCGTGGGAGTGGACCGCCGAGCCGGGCTTCACGGACTTCTTCGCGCGGCGCTTCGACGGGCGCGGCGACCGGTTGGGCTTTCAGATCGCCTTCGACGTCACCGGCGACCCCGCCTTCCCGGAGAAGGCCGCGTTCGACGTGGCGCGCGAGCTCGGGGTGAGCGTCACGACGCACGCCGGCGTGTGGGGCGCGACCGGTGACGACAGCATCCGCCTGATGCACGAGAACGGCTGCATGGGGCCCGACACGGTCTTCGTGCACGCCGCGACGCTCTCGGACGACTCCTACCACCGCATCGCCGCGTGTGGCGGTCACGCGTCGGTGTCCACCGAGAGCGAGCAGAGTGCCGGCCAGGGCTACCCGTCGACCTGGAAGCTGCGTCAGTTCGACATCCCGATCTCGCTGAGCCACGACACCTCGGTGTGGTGGAGCGCGGACCTGTTCACCGCGATGCGCGCGACGATCGGCGCGGACCGGGCGCGTCAGCACCTCGAGGCTCACGCCAACCAGGACACCGTGACCAACCTGGACCTGCGCTGTGAGGAGGTGGTGCACTGGGCCACGCGCGGCGGCGCGGCAGCCCTGGGGCTCGAGGACCGGATCGGCAGTGTGGAGAAGGGTAAGCGGGCCGACGTGGTGCTCCTGAAGAACGACGACTCGCCCGTCATGTTCCCGATCATCAACGCCTACGGCCACGTCGTTATGCAGGCGCAGCGCAACGAGGTGCACACCGTGCTGGTCGACGGGGACGTCGTCAAGCACGAGGGGCGTCTCGTCGGGGTCGACCTGGCGCACGCTCGCGCGGCGGCCGAGGAGACGGTTTCGTACTTGGCGGATACGTTGGGGG
>JAJZYE010000235.1 GCA_021806055.1 Actinomycetes bacterium
AGATGTGGTCGGTCGTGACCGAGTCGCCCAGCTTGGCCAGCACACGGGCTCCCTCGAGGTCGGTGACGACGTCGGGCTCGTGACCCAACTCACTGAAGAACGGGGACAGCTTCACGTAGGTGGAGTCGTCATCCCAGGCGTAGGTCTGGGCGTCGGTGCTCGACACGGCGCGCCAGCGGTCGTCGCCGGCGAAGACGCTCGCGTAGCGCTGGGAGAACATCGCGGGCGAGAGCGAGGCGCGTACTGCCTCGGCGACCTCGGCGTCGCTGGGCCACAGATCGCGTAGGTAGACGGGTCGGGCTTCGGGGTCGTAACCCAGCGGCTCGTTCGTGAGGTCGATGTCGATGGTGCCCGCGAGGGCGAAGGCCACGACCAGGGGGGGACTGGCCAGGTAGTTCTGCTTGACGTCGGGGTGGATGCGTCCCTCGAAGTTGCGGTTGCCCGAGAGCACGGAGACGACCGAGAGGTCGTGTTCGTTGACGGCCTCCGAGACACCGTCGAGGAGCGGCCCCGTGTTACCGATGCACGTGGTGCAGCCGAAGCCCGCGAGGTAGAAGCCCAGCTGGTCGAGGGGGTCGACGAGATTGGCGCGTTCCAGGTAGTCCATGACGACTCGGCTGCCGGGGGCGAGCGAGGTCTTCACCCACGGCTTCACCGACAGGCCTCGCTCGACGGCGCGACGCGCGACCAGCCCGGCCGCTACCAGCACGGCGGGGTTCGACGTGTTGGTGCACGAGGTGATGGCGGCAACGGTTACCGCGCCATCGGCCAGGTGGGCCGCGGCGCCGCTTCCTTCGACCTCGAGGGGTTCGCGCGCCAGCGCGTCGCGGAAGGCCCGACGGGTCGCGCCGAGCGCGACGCGGTCCTGGGGGCGACGGGGGCCGGCCAGGCTCGGCTCGACGGTGGCCAGGTCCAGCTCGACGGTCTCGGAGTAGGTAGCGGCCTCAGCCTGGGCGTCGTGCCAGAGCCCCTGCGCACGGGCGTAGGCCTCGACCAACTCCAGTTGGGCGGGGTCGCGCCCGGTGAAGGCGAGGTAGTCCAGGGTCACCTGGTCGATGGGGAAGAGGGTGCAGGTCGCGCCGTACTCGGGCGACATGTTGCCGATGGTGGCGCGGGTCTCGAGGGAGAGTGACGCCACGCCGGGGCCGAAGGCCTCGACGAACGTGCCGACGACGCCGTGGCGGCGCAGCAGCTCGGTGATGGTGAGCACGACGTCGGTGGCCGTCACGCCCTCGCGCGTCGCGCCGGTCAGTCGCAGGCCGACCACCGGGGGGATGAGCATCGAGGTGGGTTGGCCCAGCATGGCGGCCTCGGCCTCGATCCCACCCACGCCCCAGCCCAGAACGCCGAGTCCGTTGACCATGGTCGTGTGCGAATCGGTGCCGACCACGGTGTCGGGGTAGGCCACGCCGTCGAGGTCGAAGACCACGCGCGCCAGGTGCTCGAGGTTCACCTGGTGGCAGATGCCCATGCCCGGGGGGACCACGCGGAACTGCTCGAAGGAGTTCTGGGCCCACTTGAGGAAGGTGTAGCGCTCGACGTTGCGCTCGTACTCGATTGCCACGTTCTCGTCGTAGCTGGCTGGCGTGCCCGTGCGCTCGAGGATGATGGAGTGGTCGATGACCAGCTCCACCGGGACCAGGGGGTTGATGCGCTGGGGGTCGCCGCCCAGGGAGATGATGGCGTCACGCATGCTGGCCAGGTCTACGACCGCGGGCACGCCGGTGAGGTCCTGCATCAGTACTCGCTCGGGGGTGAAGGCGATCTCGCGCGCGTCCTCGCCTGCGGCCTCACCGTGGCGGCCGGGGGCCTCGGCCCACCGCGCCAGGGCTTCGATGTCCGCGGCGTGAACCTTGCGTCCGTCCTCGTGGCGCAGCAGGTTCTCCAGGAGGACGCGGATCGCGTAGGGCAGGCGGGCGACCCCGAGGGCTTCCAGCTGGGGGGCGCGCAGCGAGAAGTAGGTGAGCTCGCGCGACCCGACGGTCAGGGTGCGCCGCGCGTCGAAACTGTTGAGTGAGGGGGTCGTCATGAACCCATTCTGCCCCGTTCAGCGCGCCCGGCGCGCGGCCGCGCCGCCCGGCGCGCGATCGGGGCCCGAAATGCGAGACTGAGCGGGTGAGTTCCACCTACGACGAGTTGGCGTCGCGCCTGCGCCAGGCGTTCGCTGCGCTGGCGCCCGGCGCGGATCCGGTGCTGCGCCTGTCCGAGCGCGGCGACTATCAGGCCAATGGGGTCATGGCCTTGGCTAAGCAACTGGGGCGACCACCGCGCGAGGTGGCCGCGGACGTGCTGGCGCACCTGGACCTGGAGGACTGGGCCGAGGTCGAGGTGGCCGGACCCGGGTTCCTCAACCTCACGCTCACCGCGTCGCGCCTGGCGCGCCAATTGCGGTCGCTCGGCGACGACCCGCGCCTCGGGGTCGAGGAGACGCGCGTGCCGGCCACCGTCGTGATCGACTACTCCGCGCCCAACGTCGCCAAGGAGATGCACGTGGGCCACCTGCGCTCGACGGTGATCGGCGACGCACTGGCCCGGGTCTTTCGCTTCGCCGGCGATGAGGTGATCGCGCGCAACCACGTGGGTGACTGGGGGACGCCCTTCGGCATGCTCATCGAGCACCTCTTGGACCTCGGCGAAGAGAGGGCCGTCCACGAGCTGTCCGTCGGCGACCTCGGGACCTTCTATCGCGAGGCGAGGGTCTCGTTCGAGGCCGACGAGGCCTTCCGTGAGCGCAGCCGGCGTCGGGTCGTGCTCCTCCAGGCCGGCGATCCCGAGACGACACGCCTCTGGCGCCAGCTCGTCGACGAGAGCGTCTCGTACTTCTCCAGCATCTACCGGCGTCTCGAGGTCCTGCTCGAGCCTGGCGACGTCGTCGGCGAGAGCTACTACAACTCGATGCTCGACTCACTCGTCGAAGACCTCGACGACCTCGGGATGCTCGTCGAAGACGACGGAGCAAAATGTGTGTTCCCCCCCGGATTCACCAATCGT
>JAJZYE010000236.1 GCA_021806055.1 Actinomycetes bacterium
CGCGCCACCTCGGCTACGAAGTCGAACTCCTCGACACCGCCGAGGCGGTCGAGCATCGAGCGAGCGAGGTCGCGCACGACGTCCTCGTAGGCGGCGACGGACTTGGGCGCGAAGGGTCGGCTGACCAGACGGCGCAGACGCGTGTGCTCCGGGGCGTCCATCTCCATCAGGGTGCGGCGCGCCTCGGTCTCCTCGGGGTCCATGTCCTCGAGCCGGATGCCCTGGCGGCTCGAGAACAGCTCGGTGCTGCGACTGACGGTGAGCAGGTCGTCGTAGCGGGTGACGCTCCAGAACCCGCGTCCCCCGTCGCTCTCGGTCGTCCAGTGCACCGGGTCGTGGGCGCGCAGGTGGGCGAACGTCTCGTGCGGGACGCCGTGGACGTAGGTGTCGTGCGACGTGATGTCGGCGAGCTGATCGGTCATGGTTCCCCCCGGAGTGCACACTCCCCAACGATCTCGTCATTACAGCACACCACGGCCGTCAACTCCTAGCATGGCGGGGTGGGCAAGCCTCTGATTGGCATCTCGGGTCGGCGATGGCCCGCGACGGTGCTGGGAGCGCACGTGCCGCCGGCGATGTCGTCACTCTCGTTCGATCTGCACTTCGCCGACTACCCGCAGTCGGTCGCGGCGGCCGGGGGTGTGCCGGTGGAGCTGTCGCGCGACGCGGATGTCACGGACGTGGTGGCGCGTCTCGACGGCGTCGTGATGACCGGGGGCGCGGACGTCGACCCGGCGCTGTACGGCGAGGACGCCTCGGCCGACCTCGGCGAGACCGAGCCCGAGCGCGACGAGTGGGAGGGCGCCCTCTTTCGCGCGGCGCGGGCGCGACACCTGCCCGTGCTGGCGATCTGTCGCGGCTTGCAGCTGGTCAACGTGCTGCACGGTGGCACGCTGGTCCAGCACGTGACTCTGCGCGACGGCCGGGGCCACCCCCAGTGGGAGGTCGACGGACGGCGCACGACCCACGGCCTGTCGGTCGTGGCCGGCACCCGGGCCGCGTCGGTGCTGGGCGATCTGGGGCGGGTGAACTCCCTGCACCACCAGACGGTGGACCGGGTGGGCGCGGGCCTGGTGGTCAGTGCCTACGCCGACGATGGCGTCGTGGAGGGTGTGGAGACGGCCGACGGTGAGGTGCTCGCGGTGCAGTGGCACCCCGAGCTCCTGGCCAAGCCCGACCCCGTGTTCGGGTGGTTGGTGGACGAGGCGCGCCGGCGCCTGCACGAGTCGGCACTCGCGTAGACGGCTCGTCGGCGACGCGCGCGGGTGACGTGCCGGTCGCTACGGCCAGACGAGGGTGGTGCCTCGGTAGAGACTGGCCACGAGGGACACGTCCTCGGCTCGCGCGAGGGCGGGCACGTGCGCCAGCACGCCGAAGCGGCGCAGGGCCACGGCCTCGGGCCGCCATTCGGCGTACGTCTGGACGCCGACGCCTCGACCGGCCACGGTGCTGGTGAGCGTGAGTCGTCGCTCCAGGGACCAGACCGCGTTCTCGTGGGACGTGGCGAAGGGGACCCCGGCGGCGCGCGCGGCGGCTCCCTCGATGGCCACGCACGCCGAGGGGTGCGCCAGGCAGTAGTGCAGCGCGTGCAGGTCGGCGCGCATGAAGTCGGCCACGGCCACGCGGTGGCGGTGCAGGAACGTCGCGTGGGCGACCATCGCGTGGTAGGTGCCCGGGATGGCGAACTGCTGGGGCGTGAACTCGTGGAAGTGCGCGTGGAGCGCGCGCAGCGTGATCACCTGGTTCGACTGGTAGGCCTGCAGCCCCTCGACGGTTCCCTGGAGCACCTGGGTCGGGTCGTAGTTGGTGTCGGCGATGAGGTGGATCCGCGCGATGTTCGCCCCGGCCCGCGCGAGCATCTCGCGGATGACGACGGGCAGCACGTTGTAGTAGCCGAGCGTGTGGCCGTCAAGCTGACGCAGCGTCGTGATCGACGGGCCGGTGATCACGGCGTAGTCGCTGGTGTCGCCGGAGGTGTCGACGCCCACCAGGTTCGCCCCTCCCGCGATCGCCTCGAGAGTGTCGGCGGCACTGCCCTCGTTGGTCATCTGGGCGCGGCCCGATGAGACGAGCTCGTTGACGTCGGTCGCGTTGGTCACGATGTTCACCGTCAGGCACAGGTCCGTGAAGTACCCGAGGTGGTCGGCGACGAAGACGTCCAGGATGCCCGCGGACGCGTCAAAGCCGAAGGGTGACGCGTAGGTGATCGGCCCGACGGCGCGATTGGCGGCGCACTGGGCCGCGTCGAGCAGCGGGCGCGCCGCGTGGGTGGTGGCGCCCGCTGGCACCCACGCGGCCCCGCTCACCAGGGCGAGGGCGAGGGCGCCCGTCGCGATCAGCGAACGGCGGGTCAAGCGTCGAGCCATGGGGTCTCCTCCGTGGTGTGGGGTCGAGGGTGGGGCGACGTGGTGCGGTCACGCCACCTCGTCGACGGTAGTCGCTGGCGCCGCACGACTCGACGTGGCTACCAGGGACGGGCGCGCGTCGCGGGTGACCACTCGCGCAGCGCGTACTGCAGCGCCACCACCGCCAGGGTGAGGCTGACGCCGAGCAGCGCCAGGACGGCGACCGCGGCGTAGACGATCGCGAGGTTCGCCTGGTTGGCCGCGACCTCGATGAGCGAACCCAGTCCGGTGGTCTGCCCGGCCGCCGAGAACTCGCCGACGACCGCACCCACCACCGAGAGCGGCACGCAGATTCGTGCGGCGGCGAGCACGTACGGCAGGCTGCTCGGCAGCTCCAGGTGCCACAGCACGCGCCAGGAGGACGCGTGCCAGGTCCGAAAGACGTCGAGCAGTGCGTGATCCGCGGAGCGCAGGCCCACGAGCGAGTTGATCAGGAACGGGAAGACGACCACGACGCCCGCGATGATGTACTTGGGCAGGTACCCGAAGCCGAAGGCGACCACCAGGCCCGGGGCGATGGCAATGACCGGTGTCACGTTCAACGCCACGGCGAGGGGCATCACGGCCCGCTCGACCAGCGGTAGT
>JAJZYE010000237.1 GCA_021806055.1 Actinomycetes bacterium
GACACCTGATACCTTGCGGACGATCTGTGCCGCAGCGGCTGCGGCGATCGACTGTCGCACATCGTGAGCGACGCGCCCGTGACGTCTCGTGCTCCTCTTACCAGGGGCGGTGCACCGGTCTCACCCTCCTCGCGGTCGTCCGTACGCCGAGCGGGCGAACTGTTGCGAGCGAGCCAACTTGGCGACGAGGTCACCGCACAGGAGTATGCGTCGGCGTACGACGTGTTGGTCGCCTACCGGGCGGCGCACCAGTACCCTCTCGTCAAGGCGACCAACAGTCTCCGGGCGGCAGTGAAGGTTGAAGGCTGTCGGATCGAGGTCTCCCAACGGTTGAAGCGCATGCACACGATTCTGGACAAGTTGCGTCGCGAGCCCGAGATGGATCTGTCGCGGATGCAGGACTTTGGTGGATGTCGGGCAATCCTCGAGAACGTTGAGGACGTTCGTCGCGTGCAGGCGAGGGTACTCGGTGCCTATCGCAAGCGAGTAGGCGATCAGCCTCCCGTCTAGGACTACATCGCCGTACCGAAGGAAACGGGCTACCGAGGCGTGCACATCATCACCATGTACGACGGTCGTCGCATCGAGGTTCAACTGCGAACCAAGGTGATGCACGAGTGGGCCATCACGGTGGAGCGACTCTCGGGCCAAACCGGCTTCGACCTCAAGGGCACTGAAGGGCCCTCGGAGTTGCGGGAGTTCTTCGCCTACGCCTCAACCCTCATGGCGAGGGAGGAAGCGGGTGAGGTTGTGGATGCACAGATGCTTGGTCGCATGTCCGCTCTCCGCGAGTCGGCAGTAGAGTTTCTTAGTAGGGAGCGCCGGTCAAGGGGAGCAGATTAGATATGGCAGTGCTTCGTCACTACTTGCTCGTGTTTGACCACAACGAGGGCGTGTTGGTCGAAACCCAGGAATTCGGCTCCGACAGCGATCGGGCAGTCGCCGCGTACGCGGCGAAGGAGAGTCAGTACAAGGATGACGAGGCGATCGAGATTGTGCTGGTCGGGTCTGACTCCTTAGAGACGGTTCGCATTACGCACGCGAACTACTTCGATGGATCAGCGGCTATTGGCGCATCACAGTACCTCGCGGGCCTCTTTACCCGCTCTTAACTGGCCCGTTCCTCGCGCGGCGGTCATGCTCGCGTAGGGCGCATCGTGACGCTCTGGCGCGCCATACGGCGCGACCGATCGAGGCAGTGGGCTGAGGCGGTGGTGCACCGTCAGGGGGGTTCTAGCCTGGTGCTCGTCGACGCCATGGTGGCCAGGTACGGTTCTACCGGAGCGACCACGGTGGCGCTGGCCTGCGCCGACCAGGTGCCCCGCACGGCACTGGTGCACTCGGGGTCGCGTTCGCGCTCTGGCGCTGGGTCTTCGCCCTTTTGAACACGACGACGGGCTCGTGGCTCTACCCGAGCGGGAGTTGGGGACGCCGAGAAGGCCGCGAAGGTGGTAGGCCCCGGCTTGTGATGCTCGTACAGCCAGCCTCGTCACCGGCTCGCCGTACGCGATCGACGTGAGCGCTGTTGAGACGTGGCCGCGCACTCGTCATGCGTGCGACCGACCTACGGGTGCGGCGCCGCACACGACGGGGCGGCGCCGATCGTGCTGTGCGCGTCGAGGTGGTCGTGGGTGGCGGCGCGCCACGCGCCGAGAGAGAGCGCGGTCACGTTCGGCGTGGCGAAGTTCTCGAAGGCGGTTCCGGCGACGGCCGACAGGCCCTGGTAGCGATTGCAGTCCAGCACCAGCCCGCGGCCGGGGTAGGGGGATTCCAACACGATCAGCGGATTGAGTCGGTCGCGCGCGCCGCCCCCGCCGATGACGTTGTGCTCGATCACCACGTCGCGCCAGTTGCCCGCGAGGTCCACCACGGGCGCAGTCGCGTGGCCGAGGAGGTTCTGGCTCTGGTTGACGAACACGTTGTTGGTCACGACCACGTCGCGCATCGCCGAGCCACGCCCGTAGGTGTCGAGGTAGAGGGCGTCGTAGGCGTGTCCCGCCACCGTGGAGTGGCCGGGAACGCCCGGCGGGTTCGGTCCCTCGCTCGGGTCGCCGAGGCTGGTCCCGGGTGCGTCGTACACGTCGTTGCCGGTCACCAGCAGCTGGGACGTCGAGCGACCGGGGGTCTCGACGTCGAGGCTGATGCCCTGGTTGGTGTTCCACACGACGTTGTCACGGATCCACAGGCGCGACGCCCCGTCGTCGTAGATGCCGCCGGCGTTCTCGCCCAGCGAGACGCAGCGCCGGCTCGTTGGGTCCCAGCGTGCGTACGCGCCGTTGGCGCGGGTGTCGACGTTGGCCACGAGGTTGTTCGTGACCAGCCCCTCGCGCGGCTGCACCGGCCCGGTCTCCCAGCCGACGGCGTCGATCCCGATGTTGTCGAGTCCGTTCAGCACGTTGCGCGCGATCAGGTAGTCGCTCACGGCGCCGTCGACGCTGAGCGACTCGCTCTGGCCGGTGCGCAGTTGCTCGAGCGTGTTGCCCTCGACGACCACGTGCTGGAGTCTCGGAGAGCCGGCGCGGCCCGCGGCGATCACCGCGATGCCGTAGGCGCCGACGTCGGGATTCCCGCAGGTCGCGCGCGTGGGGTGCACGTCGGCCAGATTGGCCACGTCGGTCACGACGTTGTCGAGCAGGACGATGTTGTCGCAGGCGCTACCGCGGTCGAAGCAGGCCGAGCGGTGGGGGGCGCCGGGAGAGGTGCTCGTCACGTCGGCGCGCACCGTGACGTCGATCCCCGCAGGGGTCTGGCCGGCTCCATCGGCGAGCACGTCGCGTACGCGCAGCCCGACGATCGCGATGTCGCGCGAGTCGACCACGCTAACGGCCGCCGCGACCGGCCAGTACTGGTTGGGGGCGACGTCGCGGGCCGTGACCATCCCCAGCTCGACGACGGCGACTCGGCCGGGCGCGTGGGTGATCATCAGCATCGCCGGCGAAGTCTTGGACGCGACGCGTAGGGGCGCGTGGAAGGTCCCCGCGA
>JAJZYE010000238.1 GCA_021806055.1 Actinomycetes bacterium
CTTCCTCTACCTCAACCGCTTCTTCCAGCCCATCCAGCTACTGGTGCAGCAGTACAGCACCCTCCAGCAGGGGCGCGCGTCGATCATCCGGCTGCGCGAGTTGCTCGAGACGCCCCCGCGTGTCGACGAGGCCGACGACGCGGTGGACCTGAACCCGGTCGAGGGACGCATCACTTTCGAGCACGTGAGCTTCGGCTACGACCCCGCGCGACCGGTGCTGCACGACGTCGACCTAGAGATCGCACCGGGCGAGTCCGTGGCTTTCGTGGGCCCCACCGGTGCGGGCAAGTCGACCATGGCCAAACTCGCCACCCGCTTCTACGACCCCACGCAAGGTCGCGTGCTCATCGACGGCATCGACATCCGCACCGTCACGCTGAAGTCGCTGCGCCGCCAGCTGGGCGTCGTTCCCCAGGAGGCGTTCCTCTTCGCCGGGTCGATCCGCACCAACTTGCGCTTCGGCGCCACCGACGTCTCCGACCGCGACATCGATGAGGCCGTCGACGTCGTCGGACTACGCGAGCTCGTCGACCGCCTCCCCCAGGGTCTGGACACACCGGTGCACGAGCGCGGCCAGACCCTCTCGGCCGGCGAACGCCAACTACTGGCCCTGGCGCGCGCCTTCCTGGCCCGGCCGCGCGTCCTGATCCTCGACGAGGCCACGTCCTCGCTGGATCTGCACAGCGAGATCGTGATCGAGCGCGCGCTCGATCGCATCCTGGAAGGACGTTCGGCGATCCTGATCGCGCACCGACTCACCACCGCCCAACGCGCCGACCGCATCGTCGTCATCGAACGTGGTCGGGTCGTCGAGATCGGCACGCCCGCGGAACTGCTCGCCCGCGATGGTTCCTACCGGGCCATGTACGACGCGTGGCTCGCGTCGGGTGGCCGCGACGCCACACGGACCGCCTGACTCGCGACGTCGCCGACGGCGACGGACCTAGTCGACCAGCTCGCGCACCATCTCGATCAGCGACGCCGCGGTCTGGTCACCCTGGGGCAGGGGTGCCACCTGGAGATGGCTGACCCCCGCCTCGCGAAACGCCGCGATGCGCTCGGCGACGTAGCCCCGAGGCCCGCAGAGCGTGGTCAACTCGAGGAACTCGGCCGGTACCGCCGCCTCCGCCTCGCGCTTCTTGCCCGCCAGGTAGAGGTCCTGGATCTGCGCGGCCTCGTGCTCGTAGCCGTAACGCACGGCCAGTTCGTTGTAGAAGTTCTTTCCCTTGGCCCCCATGCCACCCACGTACAGCGCCACCATGGAGCGCTGCAGCTCGCGCAGCGCCACGATCTCCTCGCCCTCGCCGATGGCCAGCAGCCCGCCGGCCGTGATCATCAGCTCGCCGAGCGACGGGTCGCGGCGCGCCCGTCCCGCGTCCAGCGCGCTACCCCAGACGCTGCGGGCCCGCTCGGGAATGAACAGGATGGGAATCCACCCGTCGGCGATCTCGGCGGTGAGTTGCACGTTCTTCTCGCCAAGCGAGGCGATCCAGATCGGGATCGCGTCGCGGACCGGGTGGGCGATGATCTTCAGGGGCTTGCCCAGTCCCGTGCCGCGCTCCGGGGGCAGCGGGAGCGTGAAGTGACGCCCGTGGTACTCCACGGGCGCCTCGCGCTTCCACACCGCCCGACAGATCTCCACCACCTCGCGCGTCGTACCCAGCGGACTGGTGTAGGGCACACCGTGGAAACCCTCGATCACCTGTGGTCCGGACGCCCCGAGGCCGAGGTGGAAGCGCCCGTCGGAGAGGGCGTCGATCCCCGCCGCGGTCATCGCGATCAGGGTCGGCGTGCGCGTGTAGATGGGCAGGATGGCCGCACCGATCTCCACCCGCTCGGTGAGCGCAGCCAGGTACCCCATCAGCGAGGGGCTGTCGAACCCGTAGGCCTCGGCCACCCACACCAGGTCCAGTCCGGCGCGTTCCATGGCCGCGACCTCGCGGGCCGCCTGCTGGAAGCCACCGGCGTAGCTGAGCATCGTGGAAATCTTCATGGTCGCCTCTCTCGCGTCGTCAGTCACAGTACCGCCGGGCGCCAGCCTGACCGGGGTTCGCCCGCCCCACCGCGTAGGCTGGGCGTGAGAGCAACGTCGCTCTCACCTAGAGAAAAGGCTGGTGACAACGTGGTCACGCAACCGGATCAGGTGCGCCCGGGAGTCTTCAATCCCTGGCTGCACGTATCCTCACTCATCGAAAACGCCGGACGGCTTCTCGGACTGGCCGACGACATGATCCAACGGATCGTGACGCCCGAGAGAATCCTCGAGGTCGCCGTCCCCGTGCGGATGGACTCGGGCGACATCGAGATGTTCACGGGCTGGCGTATCCAGCACGACACCTCACGCGGGCCGGGTAAGGGGGGCATACGCTTCCACCCCAGCGTCAGCACGGACGAGATCGCGGCGCTCAGCGCCGACATGTCCATCAAGACCGCCGTCGTCAACATCCCCTACGGCGGAGCCAAGGGCGGCGTCAAGGTCGACCCCGATCGTCTGTCGCGCGGCGAGCTCGAGCGACTGACGCGCCGCTACGCCTTCTCCATCGCCCCGATGATCGGGCCAGACCGTGACATCCCCGCCCCCGACATCAACACCGACTACCACGTCATGAGTTGGATCATGGACACGGTGTCGATGCTGGCGGGCCACAACATGCCCGGCGTCGTGACCGGCAAGCCCCTGGCGATCGGCGGCAGTTCGGGCCACGCGGGCGCCACGTCCGTGGGAGTGACGATCTGCGCGACGTCCATCCTCGAGCGCATGGGCCGTCCCGCCGACCAGCAACGCGTCGTCATCCAGGGCTACGGCAAGGTCGGTGCCCCGCTGGTCTCGATGCTCGCCGCTCGCGGCATGAAGGTCGTCGGCATCGCCGACGTGCGCGGCGCCATCCACGTACCCGGGGGAATCGACCCCGAGGTAATGGCTCGTCACTACGCCGAGGCCCACACCGTGGTCGA
>JAJZYE010000239.1 GCA_021806055.1 Actinomycetes bacterium
TCGACCCCGAGCAGAAGCGCTGGATCCAGGAGCGGGTCGAGGGCGTGAGCACGGCCACCACCCCCGACGAGCAGCGTCGCATCCTCTCGGCGCTCACCGAGGCCGAGGTCTTCGAGCGGTTCCTGCACTCGCGCTACGTGGGTCAGAAGCGCTTCGGTTTGGAGGGGGCCGAGTCCGCCATCGTGGCGTTGACGGCGATCCTTGACGCGGCCGCGCCCGACGGCGTGCGCGAGGCGGTGCTGGCCATGGCTCACCGGGGTCGCCTCAACGTCCTGGCCAACGTGGTGGGCAAGTCCTATCGCGAGATCTTCTCGGAGTTCGAGGGCAACCTCGATCCCGAAAGCGTGCAGGGCAGTGGCGACGTGAAGTATCACAAGGGGGCGAGCGGCGTGTTCACGACGGCGAGCGGCGCCACCATCGACGTGTCGATGGCGTCCAACCCCTCGCACCTCGAGGCCGCGAGCCCGGTAGTCGAGGGCATCGTACGCGCCAAGCAGGACCTGGTGCTGCGCCCCGACGACGGCACGGTGCCGGTCGTGGCGTACGACCTCTACCCGTACCTGGCGATCCTGGTACACGGTGACGCCGCCTTCGCGGGCCAGGGCGTGGTCGCCGAGACGCTCAACCTGTCCCAGCTCTCGGGCTACCGCATCGGTGGGTCCATTCACATCGTGATCAACAATCAGGTGGGCTTCACGACCGCACCGGACTCGGCGCGGTCGAGCTTCTACCCGACCGACGTCGCCAAGATGATCCAGGCGCCCATCTTCCACGTCAACGGGGACGATCCCGAAGCCTGCGCGCGTGTGGCGCGTTTGGCCTACGCGTATCGCGCCACGTTCCACCGCGACGTCGTGATCGACATCGTCTGCTATCGCCGTCACGGGCACAACGAGGGTGACGACCCCAGTTACACCCAACCGCAGATGTACAAGATCATCGACCAGATGCGCTCGGTGCGCAAGATGTACACCGAGACACTGGTGCGTCGCGGGGACATCTCGCTCGAAGCCGCCGAGGCGGCACTGGACGAGTTCAACGCGCGCCTGCAGAGCGTCCTCGACGAGGTGCGCACCGTGCCGGTACCCGAGTTGCACGAGGTGCCACTGACCGAGGTGATCGATGACGCCCCAGCTCCGGCGACCGGTGTGGCGCGCGAGACCCTGCTGCGCGTCGCTCGGGCGACGACCCACGCGCCCGACGGTTTCACGGTGCACCCCAAGCTGGCCCGTCAGTTCGACCAGCGCGCCGCTCTCCTCGAGTCCGGTCAGGTCGACTGGGCACTGGGCGAGGCGCTGGCGCTCGGGACGTTGACGCTCGAGGGTACCAACGTGCGCCTCGTCGGCCAGGACACGCGGCGCGGCACCTTCTCGCACCGTCACGCGGCGCTGATCGACTACGACACCGGCGAGCAGTACGTGCCACTGTGTCACCTCGACGCGCCGGGATTCTTCACGGTACGCGACTCGCTATTGAGCGAGTACGCCGCGCTCGGCTTCGAGTACGGCTACTCGGTGCAAGCGCCGCGCTCGCTCGTGGCGTGGGAGGCCCAGTTCGGCGACTTCGTCAACGGCTCGGAGATCATCATCGACAACTTCTTGGTGGCCGCCGAGGATAAGTGGGGCCAGAGCGCGGGGCTGGTGATGCTGCTGCCTCACGGCTACGAGGGACAGGGCCCCGAGCACTCGAGTGGCCGCCTGGAGCGGTTCCTGTCGCTGAGCGCACGTAACAACCTGCGCATTGCCCAACCCTCGACGGCGGCACAGTACTTCCACTTGCTGCGTGCGCAGGTCGCGCGGGCTCACGTCACGCCGCTCGTCGTCTTCACTCCTAAGTCACTGCTACGCGCCGCGGTGACGCGCTCGCCGCTCGAGGAGTTCGAGCGCGGCTCGTTCCAACGCGTGCTCGACGACGCCGCGGCCGATCACGCGCGCGTGACCCGCGTCGTGCTGGCGACCGGCAAGATCGCCCACGAGGCGGTGACGCGGCGCGACGCGATCGGCGCCACGCACATCGCCGTCGTGCGCGTGGAGCAGATCTATCCGTGGCCCCACGACGAGCTGGAGACGTTGTTCGCCGCGTATCCGGCCCTGGAGGAGGTGGTGTGGCTCCAGGAGGAGCCGACCAACATGGGGGCGTGGCCCTTCGTCCACCTCCAGGTCCACCAACAGCTGCGCGACACGCGCGTGTGGCACGTGGCCCGTGCCGAGTCGGCGAGTCCGGCGACGGGTAGCTCGTTGGTCCACGCGGCGGAACAGGCTGATCTGCTGCGAAGGGCTGTCGGGTGAGCGCGGTGCGCGCCGCGCGCCAGCGGGTCGTGGTCGACGGGTCGAACTTTGCGACCGAGGGACGCACCCTGCCGAGCCTCGTGCAGCTCGACGAGGCCGTGCGCGCCTACATGGAGGAGAACCCCGACGCCGAGGTCATCGTGGTGGTCGACGCGAGCTTCGAGCACCGCGTGGCGGCGAGCGAGCGGCGCCGCTTCAAGGAGTCGGAGCTAGCCGGGGAGGTCGTGACGCCGCCGGCGGGGGCGGTCGGACGCGGCGACGCGTTCATCTTGAAGATCGCCGACCGCATCGACGCCGTGGTGCTGAGCAACGATTCCTTCCAGGAGTTCCACGAGCAGTACCCGTGGCTCTTCGACGTCGGACGCCTGATTGGGGGCAAGCCGGTGCCGGGAGTCGGGTGGGTCTTCACGCCGCGTCTGCCGGTGCGTAACCCTAAGACCGCTCGCGTGGCGAAGAAGCTGGCCGTGACCCTGGCCGGGGGGGAGCGACCCACGATCGGCACGACGCTGACACCGGTCCCCGCGCGCGCGACGCGTCGTCGCCGTCCCGCGCCCGTCGAGGTGGCGGTGGTGGAGGTGCCGGTCGAGGCCGCCCCCAAGCGGCCCGCCCGCGCGACCAAGAAAGCGGCGCCGACGGCCCCG
>JAJZYE010000240.1 GCA_021806055.1 Actinomycetes bacterium
CATGCGCGGCGGCAAGATGCTGAACAACTACCGCATGGCCGAGCTGCACGCGAAGGAGGCGCCCGACCGGGTCTACGAGCTCGAGCAGTGGGGGGCGCTGTTCGATCGCACCAAGGACGGCAAGATTCTCCAACGCGACTTCGGCGGCCACCGCTACGCGCGCCTGGCCCACGTCGGCGACCGCACCGGCCTGGAGCTGATCCGCACGCTCCAGCAGAAGGTCGTGTCCATGGGCACCGACGTCTTCATGGAGTGCAAGGTGCTGCGCCTCGTGCACGACACCGACGGTCGCGTGGCCGGCTGCGTCGCCTACTGGCGCCCGACCGGCGAGTTCGTGACCTTCGCCGCCAAGGCGGTCATCCTGGCCACCGGCGGCGTCGGCAAGACCTGGAAGTTCACCTCCAACTCCTGGGAGAGCACGGGCGACGGCCACGCCCTGGCGCTGTGGGCCGGCGCACAGCTGATCGACATGGAGTGCATCCAGTTCCACCCGACCGGCATGGTGTGGCCGCTCAGCGTGCGGGGCCTGCTGGTCACCGAGGGCGTGCGCGGCGACGGTGGTGTGCTGCGCAACGCCGAGGGCGACCGCTTCATGTTCCGCTACGTGCCCGACATGTTCCGCGCCGAGACCGCCGAGTCCGAGGAGGAGGGCGACCGCTGGTACGAGGACCACAACGCCGGTCGCCGTCCGCCCGAGTTACTCCCGCGCGACGAGGTCGCGCGGGCCATCAACACCGAGGTCAAGGCCGGCCGGGGCAGCCCCCACGGTGGCGTCTACCTCGACATCGCGACGCGCCGCTCCGCGGAGTACATCCAGCGCCGTCTCCCCTCGATGTACCACCAGTTCATGGAGCTCGCGGGGGTCGACATCACACGCGAGGCCATGGAGATCGGGCCCACGTGCCACTACATCATGGGCGGCGTGAAGGTGGACGCCGACACCGCGGCCACGGCGGTTCCCGGTCTCTTCGCCGCCGGCGAGGTGGCCGGCGGCATGCACGGTGCCAACCGCCTGGGCGGCAACTCGCTGAGCGACCTGGTGGTCTTCGGGCGCCGGGCCGGTATGGGCGCAGCCGAGTACATCGAGGGCGGTCAGGTCGCCACCGACTTCAACACCGCCGAGGCCGAGGAGGCGATCGCCGAGGCGCTGGCCCCCTTCGAGCGCGACGGCGGCGAGAGCCCCTACGACGTGCACCGTGACTTGCAGGAGATGATGCAGACCAACGTCGGCATCATCCGCACGGGCAGCGAGATCGCCGACGCGATCGAGCAGCTGGAGACCTTCACCGAGCGAGTGAAGAACCTCTCGGTGCCCGGGGGCCGGGCCTACAACCCGGGCTGGAACCTCGCCACCGACCTGCCGAGCATGATCACGGTGGCCAAGTGCACCGCGCGCGGCGCGATCGAGCGCAAGGCGTCGCGCGGCGGACACACCCGCGACGACTACCCCAAGGCCGACCCCGAGTACGGCACGATCAACTTCGCCCACTCGATGACGGGTGGACACTGGGACGGCGAGATCACGACCGAGCGGTCGCCCCTTCTCGTCATGCCCCCGGAACTCGCGACACTCATGGAGGAGGGCAACTGATGGCCGAGGTGACGATGCGAGTCTGGCGTGGCGACGCCAGCGGAGGCGACTTCGAGACGTACACCCTGCCCAAGAACGAGGGCGAGGTCGTGCTCGACGTCGTGCACCGGATCCAGGCCACCGAGGCCCCGGACCTGGCGTGTCGGTGGAACTGCAAGGCCGGCAAGTGCGGCTCGTGCTCGGCCGAGATCAACGGCAAGCCGAGCCTGATGTGCATGACCCGGGTCGACGAGCTGCCCGAGGGGCCCATCACGGTGACGCCGATGAAGACCTTCCCGATCATCCGCGACCTGGTGACCGACGTCTCGTTCAACTTCGCCATGGCGGAGCGGATCCCGGCCCTGCTCCCCCCGCCGATGCCCGCCGACGGCTACCGCATGTTCCAAGAGGACGTCCAGCGCGGCCAGGAGTTCCGCAAGTGCATCGAGTGCTTCCTCTGCCAGGACGTCTGCCACGTGATCCGCGACCACGAGGACAACAAGGCGCACTACGCCGGTCCGCGCTTCCTGATGCGCATCGCCGAACTCGAGATGCACCCCCTGGACACCAACGACCGGCGCGAGTACGCCCGCGAGGAGATGGGCCTGGGCTACTGCAACATCACCAAGTGCTGCACCGAGGTCTGTCCGGAGGGCATCCACATCACCGACAACGCCCTCATCGCGCTGAAGGAGCGCGTCGTGGACGCCCACTACGACCCCGTGGCGTGGCTCGGCCGCAAGATCATGCGCCGTCCCAAGAGGACGGCCGCCGAAGCCGCCGTGCAGCCCGCCCCCTAGACCGTGGCCGACTTCCTCTCGGCGGCGTGGTTCGAGGAGGTAAACGAGTCGCTGCGCGACGCGGGATCTCCACCGCGCAGCGGCGACGCGCCATGGCGCGCCGTCTTCGAGTTCGCGAACGCGCCCGCGACGAGTGCGCACGCGCTCACGTTCACCGTGGACGATGCCGGGGCGCGACTCGAGCGCGGCGACCACCTCGCCGCCGACATCCTGATCCATCTGGACTTCCACGACGCGCGAGATCTCGCGGCCGGGCGACTCGACAGCGCCACCGCGTTGCGCGAGGGGCGCCTCAAGGTGCGCGGTGACCTGCGACCCGTCGTCGAACTCGTCGCCTGGGCCCGCGCGATTCACCCCATCGAGGGTTGAGTGGACCCGCAGCTGCTCGAGGACGCGCTCGGCGAGCCCGGCATCATCGAGGCTCGAGCTGCACCAGCGGGGCCCCGCCGTGCCGGCGGCGGCCGTCCTCGGCTTCTTCAATGACCTGCTGACGCGCCTGGCCCGTGAGGGGGAGCTGCGCCCGGTCT
>JAJZYE010000241.1 GCA_021806055.1 Actinomycetes bacterium
TGCTGTGCGAGAACGCGGACGAGGTGGCCACGGCGACACCCTACGACAAGCGTGTCACGCTACTGGCGATGACCTCGCGCCACGATCGCGCGGTGCCTCGCGCCCACGGTGATCGTCTCCTCTTCGACTCGCCACGACCCGCGTCGATCGGGTGGAGCACGGCGGCCGGGAGACGCGAGTCAACGAGACTCTGTGCGATACGTCGCGCCCCATGGGCTCGGATCCACTGCACCGCACCGCACGGGCGTGGTAGCGCGACGTCGCGAGTGAGTTCGCGTGATACGCGAGCAGTGGTCGCAACGCGTGGTCGGATTTGATGGGTCCGCTTCGACGGGTCAGGATGGGACGGTGGTCCTCCCCAAGGCCCTTGACACTCTCGTCGTGGGTGCCGTCGTTGTCCTGAGCCTGGTGACGGCCACGGTGTCCGGATCGCGCGCCGCGACCGTGCCATCCCAACCGGCAGTCGCATCATCGTGTCCCCCCGTCTCTGCGGGTGCCCATAACGCGGCGCCCTCGGTCCGCGGATCGGCCAAGACCGTGGCGCTCACCTTCGACGATGGACCCGGTCGCAGCACTCACGCCATCATTGACATCCTTCGCTCGTTCCACGTGCGGGCGACGTTCTTCAATATCGGCTGGGACATCACCAGCTACCCCGCCGTGGTGCGTGAGGAAGCCGCTGACGGTTTCCTGCTGGGTGACCATACCAACAGTCATCGTGTCATGACCGATCTGTCGCGGCCCGCGCAGGTGAGTGAGATCGCTCAGGTGAGCATCCTGCAGCGTCGACTTACCGGTACGGTACCGTGCGTCTTTCGCCCACCCTACGGTGACTACGACGCCGCCACACTGTCGATCGCCAACAGCTTGGGCCAGTCGCTGTGGATGTGGAGCGACAACAGCAACGACTGGGAGGCCCGGGGGTCGAGTTCGATGGGCTGGGTTCACGACATCGAGAGCGCCGTCATCGATGGCGCCGTGGGTCAGAACCACCCCGTCGTGCTGCTGCACAACCAGAGAGGGGCCATGCCGGCGACGGTCACTGCTCTGCCTCGCATCATTCGTTACTTCGAACAGCGCGACTACGCATTCGTTGACCTCCTCGGGCGAAGCGGTCCGCCGGGGACGTGCGCGGGCAACGCCGCGCCACTCCCGGTCACCTCCAGCGTGCTGCGTAGCGGCACCGTCGTGGCCAGCGGCGCTACTCGTCTCTCGGCCAATCAACAGTTCGCGCTGACGATGAGGGTCGACGGCCAACTGCGCTACTCCGAGGTCGGAGGTCCGACGCTGTGGTCGAGCCCGACTCGTGGCTCACCCGGCGCGACGGCGCAGGTCGTCAACGGGACGCTCCGCGTGATCGGGACCGGTGGACAGACGCTCTGGTCAGCGATCCCGGGCGGGGGGGACGCCGATCTCGCGCTCGAGTCCGACGGTGCGCTGGCGCTGGTGAGCGGAGCGAGGGTGCGATGGACCAGCGGCACCTCGCTCAACGCGATGCGGCCGGGCACCTCACTATCGCCCGGGTGGTACGTGTCGTCACCGGACTTGCGGTGCCGACTGGTGATGACGGCGAGCGGGGCGCTGCGTCTCGAGGAATCCGGCGACCGCACCCTCTGGCGCAACGACACCAAGTCCCCGGGTGGTCGCACGGTTCTGGAGCCATCGGGCGATCTCGTGACCGTTTCCGCGGCCGGTTCCCCCGCGTGGACCACCGCAACCTCTGGTCACCCTCACGACATCCTTACGGTGACCAACCACGGAACTCTTCGCCTCGTTGATCCCGGCGGCGTCATCTGGGCGACGCAGTAGCCCGGGGTGGCTCTGACCGCCACGACTAGGGGCCACCAGCGTTTCCGATTGGCCCGGCGAATTCGTTAGGTGTGGTCGGTGAGAACGGGCTGCGGGCGCCGACCCATCGTGCGAATGTGGCGAAAGTGGGAGGCGACGGCCGCGTGGAAGGACGGTTGGACGTGGCGGGGGATGCCGTAGTCCTCGCACACGGCGGTGACCACCGGGGCGATGAGGGGATAGGCCGTGTGCGGGACGCGCGGGAAGAGATGGTGCTCGGTTTGGTGGTCCAGCCCCCCGGCGTACCAGCGAAAGAGCCGACTCAGTGGCCCGGAGCCGTGTGAGAAGTCGAGGCTCGAGCGAACCTGCCACTCGTGCCACTGGTAGGGCGGGCGAGCGCCCGCCTCGGCGAACTCGGCACCCTCGACCACGTGAGCCGATTGGAAGACGACGCCGAGTAGGAAGCCGACGGCGAAGATCACGGCGAGGGCACCGACCGCCACGGTCCAGAACGGATGGGTTAGCGACGGGAGGCCCAGCATGGCGGCGATGAACCCCGCCTTGGTTAGAACCGCGACGGACGCGTCGGAGAGGCGGGAGCGCGCCTTGCGAGCGTGGCGTGAGGCGCCGACCAGCGTGGCGAGGTCGTTGAACATGATTTCGAGCACCGTGAAGCAGTAGAGCGGCCAGAGGTAGAGGTGCTGGTAGCGATGCCAGAAGTAACGACGCTGGAACGGGGCGAGGCGAGCGAGAGGACCGAGGTTGATGTCCGAGTCGATGCCCGCGACGTTTGGTGCGCTGTGGTGCAAGGTGTTGTGGCGGTAGAGCCAACGGTTGGCGTCGGCTCCCACGACGAACATGCTCCAGCCGACGATACGGTTGGCCCGCGACAGGCGCTTGGTGGGCGCCTCGAAGAACGCGTTGTGGTTGGCGTCGTGCTGGATGTTGAATCCGACGGCGGCGAAGGCGAACGCGAGTGACGCGCCCGTCACCAGTCCCTCGAGCCAACCCGACGCGAGGATCACGCCGACGAAACTCGCCACATACCACAGTGCGATGATGATCGCCTTGACGTGCAGGCGGCGGCGCGCTACT